>CAYOOS010000766.1:0-2187 GCA_964405585.1 uncultured Acidobacteriaceae bacterium
AGGGCGCGGCCTGCGTGACGCGCAAACGGGGCGGACCGGGCATTCCTTTCTATGAGGATGCGAGCGAGCCTCTGCGGCGGTCGCTGGCGGCGTTCGAGCAGGGCGATGCCGGCGCGCTGGGGGGGATTCTGGCGGCGGCACGCCCGAGCGACGGACTGACGCTGTGGCACCTGCTGACTCGGGTCAACGAGCGCGACCGCGGGAGGGTGTTCGATCGGTTTGCCGAGCTGGTGAAGCCTCCGAAAGAGGTCCGCCGCGATGCTGTATTGCGGCGCGACGCTCATGCCATCGATCTCTGTTGGGACGCGTTGAATCTGGAGAACACGGAGTGGTGGCGCGGTTGGGAAGCGCGCTGGGGAGGATGAGCGAGCGAACTGGCCGGACCCTGGGGCCCGGCGCGGACGTGGGCGTCCGCCCCACCTCTCACTTCTTCCATATCTGCTTGAGCTTCTTTTTCACGTCCGGCCAGAATTCCTTGAGGACGTTGGAGAAGGCGTCGGTTCCACAGGCGATCAGCAATCTTTCCGCGTTATCGGATGCGGTGCGCGTATCGGGATAGTAAGCATTGGAAATGGCTACCGCCGCGGCATTGCCGCCCCACTCCGATAGGTTGAAGGTGGAACGATCGGAATCAGTACGGGTGATCACAATTTGTTTCAGTGCAAATCCTGTGCGGTAGAGAATCGAGCCTTGGCCGCGCCGAAAGTAGCGCGGATCTTCATGGGTGACGATGGGAACGAGTCCCTCGGTCATGATGTTGCCGATCATCTGGTCGCCATAGGCAGTCGCGAAACGGAGAGCATAACCTTTCACGCCCTGGCCGAACGAAGGGTTCTGATTTTCGATCTGGTATAACCCGGCAAACGCAGCCGACGTCGGAAACACCGGCCAATCGAAGGAGTCCTTGGCGGCGATGGTGATTTTCTGTTTGGCGCTGATGGAATGGAACGGAATGGATTCCTCGGTGGTGCGATTATTGGGAAGCACACCGAATATTCGCTTATCTTCGACGGGGGCTGGGGTGGCGGGGTTAGGTGCGGGACTACCGGCGGGATCCTGCGCCGAAGCAAGCCAGACTCCCAGGGTTGTTACGGCGGCGATCCGTAAGGACAGACGCATACCTGCACTATGGATGAAACGGGCCTCTATTGGGTTTCCCGAAATCCGGCGAGGAAGTTCGCTAATTCTTGTTCTTCTGGAAATGACGCTTGACGTCGGGCCAGAACTCTTTCAGCACATTCGACAAGGTGTCGGTGCCGCACTGGACCAGGAGCCTTTCGACGTTATCTCCCCAGTGTCGTCCGTCCTGGTAATAAAGATTGGAGATCCCCACTGCGACCGAGTTTCCCGTCCACTCCGCGAAGTTGAAGGTTTTGTGGTTGGAGTCTGTCGTGGTGACTATGGTGCGCGTGGTGGCATACCAGAGACGATGCCCGAAGGAGCCTTCGCCAATGCGGAAATAGCGGGGGTCTTCGTGCAGCAAGGCGGGCATAAAGCCTTCGGTCATCATGTTGCCGATCATCTGGTCACCGAAAGCCGTGCCGGCGCGCTTCGCATAGCCCTTGAGACCTTGTCCAAAGGAGGGATTTGCGTCCTCCGCCTGATAAATCACCGACATTACCAACGCAGTGGGATAAACCGCGCCATCGAACGAGTCTTTCGCCGCAATGGTCATCTTCTGTTTAGCGGTAAGAGGCTTGAAGGGGGTGGCGAGTTCCGCGGTACGGTAGTTTGGAAGCACACCGTAGGCACGCTTATCTTCGACGGGGATCACGGGCGCCGGGGGTGGTGCAGAGTCGGCGGGAACTACCGCTGCGGGCGGCGCGGCCTCGGCCACGGGGCTTTGCGCGCGAAGCGCACACACACTGAGGGATAAAGCTATTATCAGGTGAAAGCGCACATTACTCCAAGCAAATTGGATGGTAACACAGGGGTTGTCGTTACGGTTAAAGGGTAGCCCTTTTGGGCTACTGCCTCAGGAGGGGGGACAATTCAGATTCAAAGCGAATGGCGGTAGACAAGCCGTTTCAGGGTTTGGTATATTGAATGCTGTCCCAAAAATCATGCTCAGTGGGAGGTTCGTTTGCCTTTTTGACGGACCGCTTGCACCAATGAGGAGTAATGGCACGAAAACAAGGTAAGCAGTATCAAGCCGCGCGGAAACAGGTTGAGGCCAAGGAATATCAG
>CAYOOS010000767.1:0-2184 GCA_964405585.1 uncultured Acidobacteriaceae bacterium
CAAAATCCCCAGCGTAATCGTCAGGCCGATGCCAAAGCCGCCAATCGCGCGGAACGCTCCGCGTTCGTCCACCGCTGTCGCAAACACCACGAGCACGAGGAAGAACGTCGTGATGGCTTCCAGAGCCAGCGCAGCCCAGGTGGGGAAGTCGCGCATCAATTCCGGGGTGCCAAGAGCCACATTGCGCCAGGTTTCATCGGGGATAATCACCTTCAGCAGAAATGCCGCAGCGATCGCGCCAAGCAATTGCGCGCCCCAATAAGCGATCGTATCCAGCGTGGAAATCCGCTTGGTCACCCACAAACCGATGGTGATCGCGGGATTGAAGTGTCCGCCGGAAATGTGTCCGAGCGCCGAAACCATGATGGCCATCGTCAGGCCCTGCGCCAGCGCAATGGCCGGCAAGCCAAGACCGCCCGTGGCGCGCAAATGCCAATCGACGCACACGGCGCCAGCGCCGAAGAAGATCAGCGCGAACGTTCCAAGAAATTCCGCAGTCAGTTTTTGGGTGAGGTTGTACATCGCACGGCCTCCGGGGCACAGCCTTGAGTACAACGCGATGGAAACGATTCTAGCCGGAAAGCGCAGCCCGCGCCAGAAAGGATGAAGCAAAATTCATGTAGGGGCGCAGCATCGCTGCGCCCCATCTCGGCAAGAACTAAAGAGTTTGCGGAGCTGTTAACGCGAAACCGCCACCGGCGCGTTCACAGGAGTGAGCCAATTGTGCCGGTCAGCTTTCCGTCCACTAGTCACGGCGAAGAATTCTTCCTGGATGCGCAGCGTGACGGGGCCGGCAACTCCCTTGCCGATGGTGATGCGATCGATTGAGCGCAACGGCGTAACTTCCGCGGCCGTGCCAACGAAGAAAACTTCATCAGCGATGTACAGCATCTCGCGCGGGACGTTCGCTTCCTTCACCGGGATATTCAAATCGCCGGCGAGCTTAATGATGGAATCGCGTGTGATTCCGGGAAGGATGCTGGCAGCAAGGGGCGGCGTGATCAGCGCGCCATCCATGACGAGGAAAATGTTCATGCCGGAACCTTCGCTGACGTGGCCGCTGGCATCGAGCGCGATACCTTCGGCAAAGCCATTGAGTTCCGCTTCCATGTGGATGAGTTGCGAGTTCATGTAATTGCACGCGGCCTTGGACATCGCCGGCAAAGTGTTAGGCGCCATCCGCGTCCAGGAACTGACGCAGACATCCACGCCTTTGGCGAGCGCTTCGGGACCAAGATACGCGCCCCAGCGCCAGCACGCCATGTACACTTCGACGACGGAGTTGAGCGGATTCACGCCGACTTCGCCGTAGCCGCGCAGCACGATGGGCCGCACGTAACAGGCATCGAGCTTGTTCTGACGCACCAGTTCGGCGGCAACGCTGGAAAGTTCCTCGGCTGAGTAAGGGAATTCCATGCGGTAAATCTTGGCGGAGTTAATCAGCCGCTGCATATGTTCGTGCAGCCGGAAAAGCGCGGGGCCTTGTTTCGTGCCGTAGCAACGCAGGCCATCAAAGACGGCGGAGCCGTAGCTGACAACGTGGGAAAGGACGTGGATTTTGGCGTCGTCCCAGTTGATCCATTTTCCGTTATGCCAAATCTTGTCGGTCTTCTGTACCGGCATGGCGTGCCTCCCTGGCTGAATCGAAATCACCAGCTCGCCAGTCGAGAATAAGCCACGGTGTGGAGAGCGTCAATGAAAAGGCCCGCAAAGGGAACTAGGAATCGCAACCATTTTGGCGTGGTCATTTTTCGCTCAGCGGCCAATTTGGCGGAGTTAGCGATTGTCCGCGGGCGGCGTATTTTCTGTCGGCCTGCCATTCATCATGTAGGCCGCGGTGGAGAGGAGTTTTCCGTTGTGATTTTCCCAAATGCCCAAGAGAACGAAGGGAAGAATCGTGGCCACGGCCCAGAGCTTGGCGTTGCGGGGCAGCTTTGCTTCGGGTTCCCACCGGAAAAGCTGCGAAGAAATGAACGCGGCCAAAGCCGCCCACGCGACGAGAGAGACTACTACGGTGCCGAGATCATACCAGTGAGCGTTGGCAAGCATGGCGCGCTGCAAGCCATAAACGAAATAGGTTGCAGGCAGGAATAGACCGATGCGCTGAACCGCATTCGGAAGCGCCGCTAATGGGACGGTCGCTCCGGAAAGGAAAATCAAAGCAAACCAGAGGAGTTGGTTGAT
>CAYOOS010000768.1:0-2180 GCA_964405585.1 uncultured Acidobacteriaceae bacterium
CAGCGACCGGTTGTCCTTCGCAAATTTCCGTTCGCCCTGCAGGATGTGGATTTCCACGCCCGGCTGGTTGTCGGAAGCCGTCGAATACGTTTCCACCTTGCGCGTGGGAATCGTCGTGTTACGTGGAATCTGCACGGTCATCACTCCGCCCAGGGTTTCCACGCCCAGCGACAATGGCGTCACGTCCAGCAGCAGGATGTCCTTCACCTCTCCCGCCAGCACCGCGCCTTGAATCGCCGCGCCTACTGCCACGACTTCATCCGGGTTCACGCCCTTATGCAGCTCTTTGCCGTTGAAGAACGTGCTCACCAGCGACTGCACCTTTGGAATACGCGTTGAACCGCCAACGAGCACCACTTCCTGAATGTCGCTTGGGGACATCTTCGCGTCTTCCAAAGCCTGCTTCACCGGCTTCATCGAACGTTCCAGCAGGTCCTTCATCAAATCTTCCAGCCGCGTCCGCGTCAGCTTCTGCTGCATGTGAATCGGTCCGCTTGCCCCCGCCGTGATGAACGGCAAGTTGATCTCCGTCTCCATCATCTGCGAAAGCTCGATCTTGGCCTTTTCCGCCGCTTCCTTCAGGCGTTGCAGCGCCATTTTGTCTTTGCCGAGGTCGATGCCATGTTCTTTCTTGAACTCATCAATCAGCCAATCCACGATCTTCTGGTCGACATCGTCGCCGCCCAGGTGCGTGTCGCCGTTCGTGGATTTCACTTCCACCACGCCGGCGCCAACTTCCAGCACGGAGATATCAAAAGTGCCGCCGCCCAGGTCGTACACCGCAATCGTCTCGTCGCTCTTCTTCTCCAGACCATAGGCGAGCGCCGCCGCCGTCGGCTCATTGATGATGCGCAGCACTTCCAGCCCGGCGATCTCGCCCGCTTGCTTGGTCGCCTGCCGTTGCGCGTCGTTAAAATAAGCCGGCACGGTGATAACCGCCTTGGTCACCTTCTCGCCAAGGAAATCTTCTGCGGCGTTCTTCAACTTCGTCAAAATCATCGCGGAAATCTCCGGCGGGCTGTACACCTTCCCCGCCACTTCCACGCGCGCGTCGTCGTGGTTGCCCTTTACGACCTTGTAGGGCACACGCTTCATCTCTTCGCTTACTTCGTCGTATCGCCGTCCCATGAAGCGTTTGATCGAATACACCGTGTTCTCGGGATTCGTCACCGCTTGTCGCTTGGCCACCTGGCCCACAAGGCGCTCCCCGGTCTTGGTGATCGCCACCACCGAAGGCGTAGTCCTTCCACCTTCCTGGTTCGGGATCACTACCGGTTCGCCGCCCTGCATCACGGCCACTACCGAATTCGTCGTTCCCAGGTCAATTCCAATAGTCTTACTCATGTGCTCGCTTCTCCTTACACCAGTCTTCTAGTCTTCTGAAATTTTTTCGCTACGCCGGGCCCAGCTCTCTTTGATTCTCAGGCGCAGTTTTTCGTGCTATCTAGCTCGACAGCTCATCTCGCCCGGCAATTGTTGACTACGGAGCTCTCCGCTGCCTCTGGGATGTTTACCCCCGGAATCTGCCCCAATATACAAGTTGAGTGCGAGATTGTCAAGTTATTTGATGCTCGTGATAACTGTTCTGCATTCAGTGCGTTACAGATACTTCAGCCTCCATTTGGCATACTTTCATTGCCAACCCCACACTCCTTCACTCCGCAAAGAAAAAAGGCCCAACCAGTCCTCGTCCTTCTTTCCTCTGACCGACTCTTCAGCTTGCTCCATCTCCCAATACCTTTGCCGCATCCCATTCTCATGCTCCCTTGGCCTTCCCGCCTTCCGCCCTGCCTCTGCATCGGTGAAAGCTGTGATACTCTGGCCTTGATTTCCCTGAATTTCCTTCGGAGGTTTTTGTGAATCGTCGGCGAATAATGGTCGCTCTTTTGGGTGTGGGCTTGATCGTGGTAGCTGTCTTGTTGTTTCCGTCCATCCGTAAGCCCGGAGAGGCGCCAGCTCAACAGGCGGAACAGTCGCAAGCGATTCCACAGCCGAGGCCAGTCGAAACTGTCAATACAACACCGGCTCCCCCGGCCGCTCTCCCTTTAATTCCCCCAGTGATCACTGTCGCAAAGGCCGCTCCAGCCTCTCCCCAAGCCAGCATTTCCGTCAACGGCGTGAACGATATCGATCCCGCCAAAGCTTTCGGCTCCAAGAGCGCTCCTCTCATCATGGAGATT
>CAYOOS010000769.1:0-2179 GCA_964405585.1 uncultured Acidobacteriaceae bacterium
CTCTGTTCCATAAAAACTTGCTGTCTGATTCTTGCTCGACCATCGTCACTCATGGATCTTGCTTCCTGATATCTGATCGCTGATATCCTCCTCGAAACGCACTCACCCTGTCGGACGCCCAAACCGCCTTACTGAAAACTGAAAACTTAAAACTGAAATCCGCCTAAAACGGCGTATACCCGCTCCGCGCCGAAAACGGCCGCCGCCTACGCCCGCTCTGCTGTTCTCTCCGCACGGCCGCAACCACCAGGTCCTCGATCGCGTCGCTCGCCGCATCGTCCCACTTCTCCGCCAACGGGCTGCCCCTTGCCCATCCCGCCAGCGCTGCCGTCGCATACGCCAGCGCTTCCTGCGCATTCCGCACCAGCACCGGCGAAGTCGCATCCGTGAAATCCGGATATGCCTTCAAATACCGCAACCGGATCTGCGTGTCCTGCGTCGCCCCAAGGAACCACAATCCGTCCGCGCGCCATTCCCACACGCTCAAGGTCACGTCCTGCACGCGCGAAGGCAGTCCTCCATGCCTCGTCAGGTCCACCATCTCGTCGAATTCCTGCGTCGAAAGATTCGGCCGCTCCCACAATTTCAGCGGCACCAGCAAGTCCGTCGGCAACTGATTCGGTGGCGCGCTCGCATCGCTCAGCGACACTTGCAGCGACGCATCCTGCTCTGCCACCGCCGTCACCACCAGCAGCACGTCATCCTGGATAAATCCCCCGCCGCCCGCATTCCCAATCGCTCGCTGCACCTTGCGGTAAGCCGAATTCAAATACGGAATCAGCAAGGTATCCGTGAACAAATTCCCCTGCGCATCGTTCAACAACGATCTCACCAGCGAAGTAATCTGCCCCGCTGCGTTATACGCACTCGATCCCACCACTGGCATAATGTTTTTCCTCTGCTAACGCCACTACCCAATTGAACTTGAGAGTGCCCCACCCTGGGTTTATCAGGGTGGGCTCTTACGCTCTTAAGCCACAAAATTTCTTCTCTTCGCTTTTCTCTTTATCAAGCTCTTCTCTGCGAACTCCGCGCCCTCTGTGGTCTCTGTGTAAGCTCCTGCTTTTCTCTTCTCCGAAACTGAAAACTTAAAACTGATAACTTACAACTGCTTCCCCTCCCCATCCCCCGGCAACGGCGACTTCTGCAAATACGCCGCCACCCCAATCACCGCATTAATCACCGCCGCGGCCATTCCAATCTTCACCGTCGCTCCCATCCCCGCCTGCAAATGGAAATGACCCGGATCAATCCCCACCGCCGCCAGTCCCGTCATCACTCCGCCCGCAGCCCCGCTGATCCCCGCCGCAAGCATTCCTTTGAGCCAGATATGAATTCGAGACACGCGAAATCTCCCTGAACTGAATGAGGTAAAGGAGACAATCGAAGTAAAGCACCAAGGACGAGGTCGTGCTACGATATGGCAATCATGCGGCTGCGCAACCCCGTATCTGCCAAGATCGCCGCTTTCTTTCTCTTTTCATTCGTGGCAACTATTTACCACTGGTACGCGTCGCGAAACCTGTGGCGACAATTTCCGTATTTCAAGCAAACCGAGTTTGCGCCGGACAAGATCATCGGCTTGGTTTTGTGCCTTGTGGCCGCTGGGTTTTTCCTCTGGCACGCCTTCAAACGACAAGCCACGGGCGACGACAGGCGACTCGTTACCTTTGCACTAGGTGTGGGCGCACTTATCCTCGCTGTGGTTTTGACGCTGGAGGGGTTAGGGTACGAGCATCACACTCTTAAGATCCTAATTGTGACTCTCATGTATCTTGCTGCAGCGCTCTTCCTTTGGCGCGCCTACAAAGGACATCCGCTGACCAGGAACCACGGCTAAGCGATCAGTTCCTTTGCTTCGTTCACTTCCTCAAAGTCATCTACTTAATTGTTGATATGTTTTGGTTTTGTATGTACTGCAGTTTGTAATTCTGGCCGGCCACTGTGCTCCAGGTAATGGTGACGACGCCGTTGGACACACTGATAGATTGAATCACCGGCGGAGCCACAACTACCCCGTTGACGATCCCCGTGAAGCTGTTGGTGGCGCTTAGGTGCGGGTTGACCAAGTCGTAGGGATCGGTGTCGGTGACCACTGTGGTGATTATGTTGGTGCCCGGACTCTGGCTCTGGCTGGGCGTCCAGGTAATCACGCCGTTGGTATCGATGCTGGCGCCCG
>CAYOOS010000770.1:0-2166 GCA_964405585.1 uncultured Acidobacteriaceae bacterium
AAAGCTTGTCTTTCTTGATTGGGCCGCCAAGAGTGCCACCATAATTGTGGCGGTGCAGGGGAGAAATTGGCTGGTCCGCCGCGTTGGCGAACCAGTTGTTCGCATCGGTCATGCTGTTGCGGATGAAGTCGTAGACTCCCCCATGGAACGAATTACTGCCCGAGCGGGTGATCATGTTGACGACGGCGGAACCGGTAAAGCCGTATTCCGCGCTGAAATTGGTCTGCTCGACCCTGAACTCTTCGACAGCCTCCGCAGACGGAGTATAGGTAACTTGGGTGATGCCACCATTCGGTTCGAAGTTGGTGATGGAAGCGCCGTCCATCAGAATGTCCGCGCTGGCGCCGCGGCTGCCATTGGAGACGAAGTTTGTTCCGGTATCGCCGACGGAGTTCTGGTCGCTCATGTTGTTCATGCCCGGACCAAGCATGACAAAGTCGAGGACGTAGCGGTCCACCAGAGGCAGATCGTTGATGAACTTGCGATTGACGACTTGCCCGGTCACAGCGTCCTCAGTGGCAAGTGTCTGCGCCTGTTCGCTGACCTCAACGGACTGCGTGGCAACAGCCACCTTCATGGTCACGTTTGCGGTGGCATTCTCCGTCACGTTCACCCGGATACCAGTGATTTTTGTGGTCTGAAATCCTTTCATCTCTGCCGTCGCGGTATACAGCCCCGGCGGGACAGAAGTGAACAGGTATCGGCCGTTGCTGTCGGAAGTCGCGTTGAATACGTACCCCTTCTCCTGGTCGGTCAGGGTGACCTTGGCCCCCTGGAGGACGCCACCCGACGGGTCCGTCAAGTCACCGGTCACGGTGCCGAAGTAGGCCTGCGCAAAAATCATCACTGGCGTTGCGAGTAGGATGGCAACCAGCAGAAGCCGGGAGAACCCCCGCAGCAAACTGGATCCCGTTCCGAAAGAAAAGTTACTCATCGCAGTCTCCTTTGAATAGCAGAACGCAAGCGCAAGAACGCTGCACTTCAATCTATCCGCCTGAACCTACACAGTCGTGGTTCTTGAGTGGGCACGAACTCAATTGTGGACACGCAGGAAACCACACCCCCAAACTTTGAAACGATTTAAGGCAGTATATTCTCTTGAGGACGCTCAGGCAATATCCTTGTTGTTCGCGGGATGAGCTACGGTTTGATGCCATTCCTCAAACTTATTTTCGGCCCCGGCCCTAGCGCGGCAGGTCCCCGTTTTCCGGAATACCCGGTTCATCCAGCAATTGCGTGGAGGATGCGGGGCCGAGGGTCGTCCAATCCTTAAGCGCCCAGACCACTTTTTTGTCCGGGGTGACTTCGATCAATTGGACGGCGGACTGGATCTGTTCCGGCGGAAGGCCTTCGGACCAGTTGTTGATCAAGGTGTTGCCGTTGGCAAGGCGCGACACTTCCTGAACGGTGAAAAGCGGAATCCCCGGCAGATCGTTTTTGTTAATCTCCCAAACGATCTGGCCTTGCGGATTCACTTCGCGGACATACCCCACCTGGTTGCCGCTGATCAGTGTGTTGCCATTGGCCAGGCGCACCGCGGCCCACGCTGACGGTGCCTCCACCGACCAGAGGACTTTGCCATCGGACGCGTATTCCACCACTCTGCCGAGGTCCATGTGTGCCGCCAGGAACGTACCGGCTTTGGTTATGCGAACATGGCGAAACTGGCCGTGGGTCCCTTTGTCCTTGGTGGGCAGGGTCAGTTCTTTTTCAATCTTGTTGCTGGCCTTGATGATGATGAGCAATTTTGCTGGGTCGCCATTCTGCATGATCATTACGCGGTCAAGTCCGATGGGATACGCGGTGTGAATCTCCGTGCCCTTGGGGGCGTCGTAGTCCCACACGATTTTTTTGTCGGGGGTGATTTCGCTGGCGCCGTATTGCCGCGAAAAAACAATATTGCCGTTGGAGAGCATGGTGCAATCGCCCAGTTCGCCGGTACGCTCGTTGGTGTAGAACCACGCGACACGGCCGTCGCGGATTAGGTACATGACCTGCTTCTCGATGCTGCGCCCCTGCCATTCTCCGCAGTAGAGGAAAGGGTGTTGGGCGAGACCGTGGCCGGGGAGAGGGGCCTGCTCCTGACCGAGCGTGGCGGCGCAACTCAGGAGGACGAGGGCGGCTAGGATGTGGAGTGAACGCGATGGCATGATAGTCTCCTCTCCT
>CAYOOS010000771.1:0-2165 GCA_964405585.1 uncultured Acidobacteriaceae bacterium
CAAATATCTGCGGTTTGAGGATGCGGGAGGGCTACGAAGAGACCTTTAGGATCTCTTTGCCGTTCCGCCATCTCTACTAAAGGACAAAATCGCTGCTGAATCGAAATTTCTCCCAAAAATGATCTTAATAACATGTTAATTCGAAAGCTAGATGAGTTTATGGAGAGGTTAGATGTTCTGGAACGCAAAAACGGATAGACTCATCTCTTTTTGGGAGGAGTTATGGACGCTACCGGTGCACCGCGTGTGTTTAAGAACTTCATTAATGGAGAATGGGTCCCACCGCTTGGTGGGAAGTTCATCGAGAACCGCAACCCCGCGAATACGGACGAATTCATTGGCGCATTCCCGGCATCCACGCAGGAAGACGTGAATGATGCTGTGGCTGCGGCTAAAGCTGCTTACAAAACCTGGCGGTTGGTGCCGGCACCGAAACGCGCGGAGATCCTTTTTCGCGCCGCGGAACTGCTGGTCAAGCGCAAGGAAGAGTTCTCCCGCGACATGACGCGAGAAATGGGCAAGGTCCTGGCGGAAACCCGCGGGGACGTCCAGGAAGCCATTGACATGACCTACTACATGGCGGGAGAAGGGCGGCGGCTCTTCGGTCAGACCACGCCATCGGAATTGCCGAACAAATTTGCAATGAGCTTGCGGCAGCCCATCGGAGTCTGCGGGCTGATCACCCCATGGAATTTCCCTATGGCCATTCCTTCGTGGAAGACGATCCCGGCGTTGGTTTGCGGGAATACCGTGGTACTGAAGCCCGCGGAGGATACGCCGCTTTCTTCCTACCACTTTGTCGAAGTGCTTACCGAGGCTGGTCTGCCCCCGGGCGTGGTGAATCTGGCGAGTGGGGACGGTCCTGGCGCTGGCGCACCGATCGCGCAGCACCCTGATGTTCCCGTGATCAGCTTTACGGGGTCCACAGCGACTGGACGCATCATCGCGGAAACCTGTGCGCCCGATTTCAAGCACTATAGCTTGGAGATGGGCGGCAAGAACATCATCCTGGTAATGGACGACGCGAATCTCGATCTTGCGGTTGACGGCGCGATCTGGGGCGCGTTTGGCACCACGGGGCAACGCTGCACTGCGGCGAGCCGGTTGGGCGTGCACAAGAAGATCTACGCGGAGTTTGTGACGCGATTTGTGGAGCGTGCGGCCAAGCTTAAAGTGGGGAACGGACTGGACGCCAGCGTGGAAATGGGGCCATGCATCAGCGAGCAGCAACTGAAAACGGTGATGTCCTACGTGGAGATTGGAAAGAAAGAAGACGCAAAACTGTTGACCGGTGGAAATCGATTGACGAGCGGAGAGTATGCTAGAGGATGGTTCCACCAGCCCACAGTTTTCGGCGATTGCGAACCGAAAATGCGCATCGCGCAGGAGGAGATTTTCGGGCCGGTGGTCAGCGTGATCCCAATTGATAGCCTGGAGCAGGGAATTGCGGTCGCGAACGGTGTGCCATACGGCCTCTCCGCGTCCGTCTACACGCGCAACGTGAATCGCGCGTTCACCGCCCTGCAGGAACTGTACACGGGCATTGTGTACCTCAACGCCCCCACGATTGGTGCAGAAACGCATCTTCCCTTTGGTGGTACCAAGCAGACCGGCAACGGCCACCGCGAAGCCGCCATCGCCGCCATTGATTTCTTCACCGAATGGAAGTCCGTTTACATCGATTATTCGGATAGGCTGCAGCGCGCGCAGATTGATAACAACTAGGAAGTCCCCGGCGTTAGTCTATCGCGAGGGTGCGGATTCCAAAGGGTGCACGTCACGCTCAACCTTGGCCGCGATTTCATCCTCGGCAACTTCCAGGTCGTAGCGTGTCTGCAAATTCATCCAAAAAGCAGGGCTGTTCTTGAAATAACGCGCGAGGCGCAGGGCAGTGTCAGCGGTGATGCTCCGGCGTTCGGCAACAATATCGGCGATCCGGGTCACGGGGACGCGCAGGTCCAGCGCCACCTTGTTCATGCTCAGTTCCAGAGGCGCCATGAACTCCTCTCGGAGAATCTCCCCGGGATGCACCGGCTTTAGTTTTTTCGCCATTTTGAGCTCCTAATGATAGTCCACGATTTCCACTTCGTAGGCGTGGCCGTCGCGCCATACAAAGCAGATGCGCCACTGGTCGTTAATCCGGATGCTGTGCTGACCTTTCCTAA
>CAYOOS010000772.1:0-2162 GCA_964405585.1 uncultured Acidobacteriaceae bacterium
ACAATTTTCTGGCCAGAGAGTGCTGCCTCGTTCAGCGTGCGTATGACAGCCTCGCCCGATTCCGGCCAAGCCATTTCGATGGCGTAAAGCGCGTTGCCCTTGGTGGTGAAACGGAAATCCTGCAGTGTATACGGCTTCACTTCCGTATCGTGAAAAGAGCCTTCTACAATCACCGTAGGGCCTTCACCATACTTGGACCAGGCGCGCGTGCCGTAAATCGCGTCTCCATTCACTTTGAGCCAGGAACCGATGTCCCGCAAAATCACCTGAACTTGCTCGGGAATGGTGCCGTCCGAGCGCGGGCCCACGTTCATCAGGAGATTGCCATTCTTGCTGACGATGTCAATCAGTTGGTGCACCATCGTGTCTGCTGACTTAAAGCTGTCGTTTTCGATGTATCCCCAGGATTTGTTGCTGATGGAAGTGTCCGTTTGCCAGTACAGCGGGCGTATCCCAGACAACTGTCCGCGCTCGATATCCAGAACCGCGGAATGTTCCTCGATGGCGCTGTCTTTGTAGTTGATGACGGGCACCTTGCCCTCGTTGGCGGCATGGTTGTAATAAAACGCGGCGAATTCCGCAACATGTCTGCGAGCATTCGGCTGCCCGATCCACCAATCGAAATACACGATGTCCGGCTCGTACTTCTCCACAATTTCAGCGCCGCGCGCCAGCCAATCATCCAGGTATTCGTTGCTCACGTAGGTCCAATCCTGCAGTAAGCTCCCTTTTTCGCTCAACCAGTTATGGGCCGGCCCATAGAATGCCGCGTAGTTGGGATCGTTCACATCCGAATCAATCTTACGGCCGCCGTCGAGGAAGAAATCATGTTCGATGCGATGCGAGGAAGCCCCCAGGCGCACTCCCCTTTCGCGCAGTGCTTTTGCCAGTTCGCCATAGATATCCCGATGCGGGCCCATCTTCGCAACCGTCCAATCAGACAATCCGCTATCGTACATGGCGAACCCATCATGGTGCTCGAAGACAGGTACAACGTACTTGGCCCCAGAATCCTTGAATAACTGCGCCCATTCCTGAGGATCGAAGCGCTCAGCCCTAAAACGCGGGATAAAATCCTTGTAACCAAACGCCGTCTGCGGGCCGTACGTGGCGATGTGGTGTTTATATTCGTCGGAGCCTTCCTGATACATATTGCGCGGATACCATTCGTTGCCAAAAGCGGGAACCGAATAGACGCCCCAATGAATGAAAATGCCAAACTTTGCGTCTTTGTACCAATCCGGCACTTCGTAGTGTCGCAGCGATTCCCAATCCGCGCGGTAAGGCCCCGCACTGACTGTCCGGTCCACGCCGTCCAACAACGCTTTCCGCGCGCCATCGTACTTGGAGCTGGCCTTCTGCCAAGCTTGATCCATCTCCTGCGGCGATTGCGATTTCGTCGGCTTTGAACTTGAAGAAGCACCCTGTCCTACAACATGAATTGGGGCGAGCAACAAAACAACCAGGCTGGCCAATGACACAAGGCCTCGCCAGATGTTCCTTCGCATTCCCCGACGGACAACCAATCTAAAATGAGGTTTCACCGCTTTACCTCCCCGGTTCGCTGGCAGCGCTGGAGATGTCCAGTCGCTGTGAACCGAAAAACGAATACATGCAGATAAATAAGTACGCAAGCAGCGGCAAGGAGAAAGCCAGGGCCAAACTGTGATACCTCACTGAGATCAATCCCATGATTGGGGGAAAAACCGCGCCGCCGACAATTGCCATGACCAGAAAGGATCCTCCAATTTTGGTGTTCGGGCCGAGACCCTTCAATCCCAGCGCAAAAATCGTAGGGAACATCAGCGACATGAAGAAACTCGTCAGGAAGATGGACCAAATGCCGACCCAACTTGGGTGAATTACGGCGACTGAAACCAGAATGATATTCGCGGCGGCGAAGCCGCCCATCAATCGGCCCGGCGAAATAAAACGCATCAAGTACGCGGAGCCGAAGCGGCCAACACCGAAAGCTCCGAGCGTGCCCACAAGGAGATAGCCCGCTAATTTCTCAGGCATATGCCCATAATCCTGGACGTAGGTGATGAAGTAGCTCCACGTGCCCACCTGCGCGCCCACATATAAAAACTGCGCGACCACTGCGAGCACAAAATGCCGCTGGCTGAGCAGTTGGCTAAAACTCCCATGCTGGCTATGGTCCT
>CAYOOS010000773.1:0-2161 GCA_964405585.1 uncultured Acidobacteriaceae bacterium
GGCATTGCGACGGGCCACGGCCAGAGCAACGGCGGAAATGTCAGCGGCATAGACAGTCGCCTGATAAAGTTCCCTGGCGAGAGCAATGGCGATGCAACCAGAGCCGGTGCCGATATCGGCGAGGGCCATGCCGTTACCTGTGAGGCGCGGAGGCCGGCCGGCGCGGAGTTCGCGGAGGGTAAGGCGATCGAGAGCGACTTCGATGAGATGCTCGGTCTCTGGGCGCGGGATCAAAACGTCAGGACTCACCTCAAATTCGAGGCCCCAGAATTCCTGTTTGCCGGTGATGTGCTGCGTGGGTTCACCGCTGGCGCGGCGTTGAATCAAGGCGAAATAGTGATTGGCAACTTCGGCGGAGAGAATTTCTTCCGGATGGGCATAAAGCCAGGCGCGATCGTGGTTGGCAACATGCAAGAGCAGAAGCTCAGCGGCCAAGGTGAAGGATGGGACGTTGGCTGTGCGCAACTGGTTGATGCCCTGCTTGAGCAGGGAGCGCACGGAGCGATCCGCGACGCCACCGCTCGTGGGAGAGAGATCAGCCAATGAGATGTTCTTTCTGCCGGCCGCTCGCTTCCACGGTGCCGTAAGCTACGCCATTTCCCGCATAGGCATATTTAGCGATGGCGCAGCCACCAAGGGCGGAGTGGCCGACAGCCAGGCCCCCGAAGGCGCGCCAACCGAGGGCGACACCGGCAAGCGCGAAGAGTCCGAGAGAAACACCACCCACCGAAATCACGCCGACGGCTACGCCGCCAATTGCGACAAAACCAACGGCAAGGCCACCGAGCGCGATGACGCCTGTAGCGCGTCCTCCGATGGCAATGATGCCGTGAGCGGCAGGGCTGTAAGAGACCAGGGGCAAACCCGCGATATGAGTGGAGGATTGGTAGACGTAGTCCTTCGAGAGAATCACGGCAGTTACAAAGTGGGTCAGACCAATAAACACGAGCATATAAATGATGAAGAAGGCCCAGAAGGGCATCATCATCTTCAGCGCGCGATCGGGATCGGAAAAGGAGTCGCTGAGACGGCGCATCCAAACGGGACCTGGCTTCGAACCTGGACGGGAAAGCATGGGATCCTCCGCTAAGGAGATTATGCCTCGGCTAGCTCCTGTTTGAGGCGTTCGGCTTCATAATGACCGACCAGGCCGTCAACGAGCGGGGCAAGTTTGCCATCCATGACTTCGGTGAGTTGGTGAATGGTCAGGCCGATACGGTGGTCGGTGACGCGGTTTTGCGGATAGTTGTAGGTGCGGATTTTCTCGGAGCGGTCGCCGGTTTTGATTTGGCCGCGGCGCTCCGCGAGGATGGCCGCTTGCTGTTTTTCGAGTTCCATCTCGTAGAGACGCGCGCGGAGAACACGCATGGCTTTGGCACGATTCTTAATTTGCGATTTTTCGTCCTGCTGGGAGACGACGAGGCCGCTGGGAATATGGGTGATGCGGACAGCAGAATACGTGGTGTTCACGGATTGGCCGCCGGGACCAGAGGAGCAGAAGGTATCAATGCGCAGGTCCTTGGCTTCAATCTTGATGTCGATGTCGTCGGCTTCGGGAAGAACAGCGACGGTGGCGGCGGAGGTGTGGATGCGCCCTTGCGTCTCGGTGTCTGGCACGCGTTGGACGCGATGAACACCGCTTTCATACTTCAACTTGGAATAGACTTTGTTGCCGGAAATGGCGGCGACAATTTCTTTCACGCCGCCCATGGAGGTGGGAGAGCTATCCATGACTTCCACTTTCCAGCCCTGAGTCTCGGCGTACCGCGAGTACATGCGGAAGAGATCAGCGGCGAAGATGCCGGCTTCGTCGCCGCCGGTGCCGGCGCGAATTTCGAGGATGATGTTTTTGTCGTCGATGGGGTCCCTGGGAAGGAGAAGGAGTTTTAGTTCGCGCTCGATCTGTTCTTTGCGGGCGAGAAGAAGTTTTTCTTCCTCCTGAGCCATGTGGCGCATGTCGGCATCTTCGGATTCGACGACCATTTGGTGAGCTCCGGCGAGATCCTTTTCAACTTGCCGGAATTCACGATGCTTGGTGACGATTTCCTGGAGTTCGGCGTGCTGTTTGGCGAGCTTCTGGAAACGCGCGGAATCGGTGACAACTTCAGGAGTGGAGAGTTCCTGAGTCATTTCCTGGTAGCGGGCGTCGAGCTGATCTAGT
>CAYOOS010000774.1:0-2161 GCA_964405585.1 uncultured Acidobacteriaceae bacterium
CCCTGCACCGCTTTCAAAATCTCGTCCAGTTCCGCCAAGCGTCCCGGCCCGATCATACCGCAGGCAAGATACCCGGCGTTGGGTTCAACTATGTGTACGCCGCGCGCCTTCAGCATGGCCAGATTTTCCTGCGTCGCGGCATGTTGCCACATGTTCACGTTCATCGCCGGCGCCACAATCACCGGCGCGGTGGAAGCAAGATACAACGTGGAAAGAAAATCGTCCGCCAGGCCGCGTGCAAACTTCGCCAGCATATCCGCCGTCGCAGGCGCCACAAGCAGCAGATCCGTGCGCTGCGCCACGGCAATATGTTCAATCGCGGATTCCAGATTGGCTTCGCCGGTGGAGGACTTGGCGAACAGGTCGGTGATGACTTTCTGGCCGCTCAATGCGGCAAACGTCAGGGGCGTAACAAATTCGCAAGCCGCGCGCGTCATCACTACCTGGACGCTGTGCCCCTCCTGCTGCAATCGGCGAACGAGTTCCGCGGACTTATAGGCCGCAACTCCGCCGGTGACGCCAAGGGTGATGCGCATGGAAGCCTCGCGGGGCGCTACCTGCGCCGCTTCACGCTTTCCTTTTCTTCTTCGCTCCCCGGCTCGGTGAAATCGTATTCAATCAAGCCATTAGTGACTTCGTCGCAGGCGATTCGCGTCGCCTTCAAAGAGCGCAGATTGTCCATCAGGGGTGGTGCGCCCGCCATAATCTGCCGGGCGCGTCGAGCGGCCAGCACGACATAGGCAAACTGGCTCTCCGGAGCTTTGGTTTGCACGGTCATGAGTGTCTTACCCTCCAAACGATGCCAGGACTTGATCTACACGGCCTCGACGCCGGGCACTGCCACAGCGCAGCGCCAGGACAATCGCCTGAGCTTCGCGGCCAGCACGTTCCACGTCGTCGTTCACCACACAAAAATCGTACATCTCTTCGCTTGCGGCAATTTCCTCGCGCGCTTGCGCCAGCCGCCGCGCTATTTCTTCGTCGGGGTCCTGGCCGCGGCTTCGCAAACGCCGTTCCAGTTCCTCGCGCGAAGGTGGCAAAATAAAAATGGCCACGGCTTCCGGTAACTTTTTCTTTACCTGCGCCGCGCCCTGCACGTCAATCTCGAGCACCAGGTCCAAACCCCGAGCCCGCGATTCGTCCAGCCATTTTTTCGGCGTGCCATAGGAATGCTTCCCGAAAACACGCGCGTATTCCAGAAATTCACCCCGGGCGGCCATTGCCTCAAACTCCGCTTCGGTGACGAAATCATAACATTTTCCGGTGGCCTCAGTCGCCCGACGCGGCCTTGTAGTACACGAGATCGAAGGCATCGTCCCCGGAAGCTCCAATACCCTCTGCACCAACGTTGATTTTCCCGAGCCCGACGGCCCGGAAACAATCAGCAGCAACGGCGGAAACCCGTTCTTCTCGCTCATTCGATGTTCTGCACCTGTTCCCGCAATTTCTCGATTTCCGCTTTGATCTCCAGCGCAATCCCCGTAATCGCCAGCGCTTCGCTTTCCACCCCGGGCGTCTTCGACAGCATGGTGTTCGCTTCGCGTTGCATCTCTTGCAGCAGGAAATCCAATTTCTTGCCCAGCTCCCCGGCGCCGTCCAGCAATTGCGCGAACTGCTGCAGGTGGCTGCGCAGCCGGTCTAATTCTTCACTGATATCACTGCGTTCCGCAAGTAGCGCGGCCTCCTGCGCGAGCCGCACGGGATCAACGCTGCTTCCGCCCAGCAACTCTTTCAAACGGCAGTCCAGTCGCCGCGCGAAGGCTGGGCGCAGAGTTTCCATTAGCCCGCGTACCCGCTCCACCAGCGTCCCGATCAACGATACGCGCGCGCGTAGCTCCTCCGTTAAATGGCGCCCTTCGGCGCGGCGCATCTCGTCCATCTTGTTAAGGGCTTCGCGGAGTTGCGCCTCCAGCACTTTGCCGAACTGTTCTTGCTCCTCATCCGAATCCGGCAATTCCGGCGCCAGCCCGGCAATTACTCCCGGCAGTCGCAATAACGAAACGAGATCGAGTTCCGATTTCGCTCCGGTCTGCCGCCGCAAATCATCCGCGGCCCGCAGGTACGCTTGCAACAGTTCCTGGTTAACGTGCACCGGCGCCGCGCTTCCCGGTTCGACACTCAGATGAATATCCACGTGCCCGCGATGAATGCGCTCGCGCAC
>CAYOOS010000775.1:0-2157 GCA_964405585.1 uncultured Acidobacteriaceae bacterium
TCGACAAGGATGGCAACGCCACGGTCGTAGGCGCTGCAGCTCATCCCCCGGGGAAGTCGGGCCTTTCGTGTGGGTCGTCAGCGGAGGCAGCGGCCGAAGCCGCTCCCACGGACCTCGAAGGCAGAGCGGCCGTCCGACGCTTCCTCGATCACTACCTGTCTTACACGCCCGATTCCGTGGACCGGAACTTGTCCGAGTCACTCAACATGATGACCGCCAACCTGCGGCAGTACACGCTGGACCGGCTCCGTGACGAAGATACGGTGGGAAAGATCAAGGATGAACACATCATCTCCGACTTTCGCATCCGCACGATTGAGGCGGTGAAAGGAACTGCTTGGGCATATGTGGCCTTCGGAGTGAAAGAAGTCCACAGAGTTCACAACGGGACTGAGAGTAGCGACCGAATCGTGGCGCGCTATAACGTGCGGCTGGTGGAGGAACGACGGGCAGAAACTAATCCCAGCGGCCTCTTGGTTGCCCAGTACTCCGAGCAACAAATGGTCGGCGACCGTGAAAATGGGCTGTTGCAAAACAGCCCGCTCGAGTCCGAGGGAGCCGACAAGTAAAGGCTGCCATTGGGCAGCAGCCCGCCAGAGGTTATCTGGCATGCAAGAAAACGGCGGCTCGCTTGCGAGTGCGAGCCGCCAGGAGGGAGGTTTGAGCATGGCAACAGGCAGTGCGGTTGAGGAGGCGAAGGGTCCTCAGCCTGTGGCTCGGAGTCCCCGCCGGCGATCGGCCCCGCAGGAGCAAGCCCCAACAGGGAGCATCCGGTTCTTTCTGGCCAAGGCCGGCGCCAATGGCACAATCCCATTGCTCGACCGGGAGATTGCGACCGAGGGGGAAGCTAAAATCGAGTCACTCAAGAGCGGCTTGAATTATTACAGCCTCATCGAGTGGCACGCCACGGCGGACTTTACGGGGAAGAATCCCCAGGTGAGGAGTGAGCCCGTTAAGAGATAACCGCGGCACTTTTCTAATACGGCTTCATTTACAGACGAAGTTAGATCCGTCAAAGCCTTCCGCAAGCTTCATTGCGGTTCAGTGCTGGGCTTGGTCCGGTCGTTGAAACTGACTGGGAAATTATCTTCCAGTCAGTGGACAGCGAAAGGAACTTTTCCAGCAACCTCTCTTCTGTTCTGCGTTTCGAGACAGGAACTGAGGCGTCAGGGTGATGCCAAGCAGCTCACAGCTTTTGCTTGTCATCAACCGATCCAGCTACGACTTGCAGCTTTGGTTCTGCGTACTCTGCCAAAGCGCGCAGGTCGCTAACAACCGAATAGGCCGGCTCTTCTAGTCCGGCCGTAAACCTCGTTTGCGGCACAGGACAGTGAAGAGACCGGCAGCGTCGGTCTCCTTTTCTGCCTGTGACCCACCAGAAAAGGAGAAAAGCCATGTCAAGGACAAGAGATAACAGCGCGACGCCGGTTGTCGCGCTCGAAATCAACAAAGAGGGTCGTTTGTCAAGGAAGCTCATGGAACTGGATCGCCAAGCCACACTCGAGAACACTTTGTTGCAGTCGCTCTATCCGGGGATTCGTGTGGCGACGGTTGATGTACCGCGAGAGCCACTCGACTCGTTCGAACAGGCTCTCGTCGAGCAGGCGCTCGTCAGGATCGAGTTCGACGGCGTGCGCTTCAGTCTGGTCGGCGCAACCGGCTCTGCGAAAAACGGCAAGTTCTACGCCGTGGATACTGCACATGAGAAGAAGATAGCAGAGCGCTTCCGCTCGTCGCCTCAGGCAGCGATCACCTACTTTGGCATTCTCGTCTCATCCTGCAAGGTACGCATCGAGGAGCCGGATTGCCGCGTGCTGGTGGTTGAGGATCACGAACTGGGCACGAACGATTGCCGAGGGTGGATTTCTCAATCGCTCTTTCTCAAGCTCAATCTGCCTGCACACCGTTTCTACCAGTTTCGTTTGGCCTTTGACAAAACCCAGGCCAAAGGATCGTTCAAGGTGATGGCTGATGATGTGGCGCAGAAATTGGAGACTGACATCATCCTGCCCAAGTCCGCGGTCAAGCCCGATTACCGAGGGGGTCTGGTGCGTTCCTTTCGGTCGCTACTCGGGGATCGGCAGGCACATGCTTACTGTGGTTCCATCGTTCTAGGCGTTCGCGACGTCTCTCGCGACCTTCAGTTCAGGTCGAGTT
>CAYOOS010000776.1:0-2151 GCA_964405585.1 uncultured Acidobacteriaceae bacterium
TTTTCGAGTGTTTGCCCCACCACGTGCAGGATGGAGCCTACGACCGGCAAGCCATATGTCGCGCGCATATGGTCCATCTGGTCGACTTCGATACAGAGAATACTGAAGGGCACCCGGTGTTCGGCAAACGTGGCAAGATTCTCGCGCAGATGCGCGAGCGTGACGCCCTTGCTGAGCACACCGCTGGCTTCGTCCAGGCACCCGAAATCGGCAAGCCTTCGCTGTCGCCGGTCCCAATCGGACGCAGACAGGCTCTCATCGAAACTTTCGGCGGCGCCGATGATGGTTCCGTGGCTGTTTCGAATCGCCACAGCGCGAAGCCGGACAAAAACTCGATGCCCGGACTTGTGCCGAAGCGACACTTCCGAAATAGCCGGTTTGCCATCCCGCAGGACCATGCTTACGGACTCCGCGGCATCGGAGAGAACGTTCTTACCGGCATTTTCGGCGGCGACGATATTCTCGCGGCAAAAACATCCGACCACGTCCTGACGCAGGTAACCCGTGATTTTTTCGGCCCCTTCGTTCCAGAAAAGAATCTTCTGCTCGCGGTCCACAAAATAGACGCCGGTCTGCAGGCTCTCCAGCACGACGCGGAATATCTCTGGGCTTTCAAATTCAGGCATAAACGTACTCACTGAAACTTATCGGTAGAAATGGGGCTGAGTTTAGTTTTAAGGCGGAATAGAGCCGCTGAATCGGGGCGCAAAATCAGATGTCACCGGTGCGCAGGGTATTACTGGGGGCGTGAGAGCTGGAATACGTTCTTGATCTGCCTCTCGGTTTGAATTGGATGCCCGTCGAGGAGGCTGGGACTGTAACGCCATTGTCGAACCGCAGCCAGCGCCGCGGGAATAAGAGAGGGCGGCCCGTCCAGGGATTTCAAGGATTTTACGGTTCCATCGGCATCGATTACCGCATATAGCGTTACCGTCCCCTCAATGTTTTGTGCCAGAGCGCTCGGGGGATAAACGGGTTCGACGCGATGAATCACCTCGCCTGATTGAAGCGCGCCCGCTTGCGTATCCGCGCCGGCAGCGGGCGAGGGAATTGCGGGTCGCGGCTCAGGATCGGCGCTCGTGGGCACAATGGTTTCAGATTCGCGGGAAGTGAGCGCGACGGCGGGCGGTCTTGCCGTTTCTCCATCACCGGCGGTTGAAGCGCCGCGATGAACGGGCACTGACGACGCAGGGTTTGAGCCCATTTCGTTTCGTTGGGGCTGGGATGAGGAATTGTCCGGAGGGCGCAGCGGAAGATTTCGCGACGCGGCGAGCGGACCTTGCATTGGGACCAGCCAGCGCCGGTTATTCTGATCAATTACTTCTATGTTGGAAATATTCGGGGTAGTGGGTGGCGCTACCTCCGAATTTTCGACTGCCGCATTTTCACTGAATGTATCGTTTGGAGACTCATGGAATATGCTACGCAGGGCGCCATGGCCCGCAAACCACCCTGCCGCCAGGGAAACAGCCGCAAAGATAGCAACCAGCACCGGTAATTTCAGGCGGGGTTCACGAGGAGCGCCCGCAAGAACCGAAGCGTTTGTAATCGTACGAGGCGGTTTGAACCCAAAGCGATCCGGAGGCACTGACGCAGAAGCGCGCGGCACGGGGCCCGTAGGGCTGGGATTGACGCTCAAAGGGGTGGATATCGCCCCGTCGGTCGCCGAAATAACCGCCGCAGTTTCCAGTTCGGACGCCTCGCGTTCACGCACGACGGGTCCAGGCACCACGGATACTGGCTCCTCAGGCGCTACTAGTGCAACTGCGGCAGGCACTACGTGAATTGAGTCAAGAGCAGATGATCCGCGAGCGGTGGTCTCAGGAACAGGACTGAAATCCTGATCCAGTTCAGATGGGAGTTCCGCAAGTCTGCCTTCGGCACTGGGGGGCAATTGCACCGAAAGCACGCTGACGTCTGTGGACTTGTTGAGTGACGACTGCACGGGCGCTGGCAACTCGGCCTTTTCGATTGGCCCCGTTACCTCCTCCACCAGGTCCCGGGAAGGAGCTTCCAAGGCCACCCATTCCCGCAAGAGACTCCGAGCCTCCTGCGAAAGATCGAGGAACTCGACACCCGCGGTCTTTCGCAGACCGCCGGTCCAGGTGGTGCGTCCCTGCGGGGCGGTGCGTGTGGTTGTCGGGGCGGGCG
>CAYOOS010000777.1:0-2138 GCA_964405585.1 uncultured Acidobacteriaceae bacterium
AACTCTGTGCCCTCTGTGTTCCTATCTCTGTGAACTCTGTGTTACCGTCCCTCTTACTCTTTTCCGAACTCCTGAACTGTAACCTCCTCGCCGTGCGCCACTCCCTCACCCTCACCAACTATGCGACAATAAAAGCAATCACAACATTCCAGGCCGGCATTCACCCACATGCCCGCAGGAAGAAAGCATCCGCATGCCCAACGTTTCTCGCAAAGGCTCCATCCACCTCTTCCGCCTCGCTGGAGTCGATCTCTTCCTGCATTGGTCATGGTTCTTCGTCGCGTTCTATGAAATCGAAAGCAGCTCCAAGAGATATTCTTCGATCACCTGGAACGTCCTCGAATACCTCGCGCTTTTCCTGATCGTAGGCATTCACGAATTCGGCCACGCCCTGGCCTGTCGCCAGGTTGGCGGTATCGCAAACCAAATCGTCCTCTGGCCTCTCGGTGGTGTAGCCTACGTAAACCCGCCTCCGCGCCCCGGCGCCACTCTTTGGAGCATCGCCGCCGGTCCTCTCGTCAATGTCGTGCTTGCTCCGATTTTGTGGCTGCTCTATCTTGCTAGCGGATCAGCAAGCTGGGCACAGTCCCTGCCGGATGTTCACTCATTTCTATACAATGTCCTCTGGATCGATATCGGTCTGTTACTTTTCAACATGCTGCCCATCTATCCCCTGGATGGCGGCCAGATTCTCCGTTCGCTGCTCTGGTTCCCGCTGGGCCGCGCCCGCAGCTTAATGGTTGCCACCATCATCGGTTTCATGGGCGTAGTAGGACTCTTCGCCCTAGCCGTCGCGATGCAATCCGCGTGGTTTGCAATTATCTCTGTATTTATTCTCTTGAATTGCTGGAGCGGCCTGCAGCACGCCCGCGCCTTGTTGCGTCTTGCAAAAGCTCCGCGCCGCCTCGGTTTCGCCTGTCCGTCTTGCAGGACATCTCCGCCCATTGGCGAGTATTGGATCTGCCCAAAGTGCAAAAACCCGTTCGACACTTTCCAATCGCAAGCGGTCTGCCCGTTCTGCGCAGCCCAGTTCCCCGTTACCGCCTGTCTGGATTGTGCCGCACGCCATCCGATGACCGAATGGAGTGCAACTCCTCCCGCCTCTCCCTTTGCCTAATCCCGTCTCGCGTCTTTGTCTGCGCCGCTTTCTCGCCTACAGAGTCAAATTAACCATCGGTCCGCTGCTCACCGCCCGCCCGGGTGCCCCAGGTTCGGTTTTCTACCTGGGTCTTGGGGTCTTCTCGTCACGCCCCCGCCGATTGAACTTAAGGGTGGGCTCTGACGATCGAACGCCCCGAAATTCTCTGCTCTTCATCCTTCCTCTTCTCTGCGAACTCTGCGCTCTCTGTGACCTCTGCGTAAGCCTTTTCTTTCTTCCTGATCGCTGATATCTGATCTCCGATATCCCCCATCCCCATAGCCTTTCCCCCCGCGAATTTGTTACCCTTCCGCTCATGCCCCCGTCTTCAAAACCCGCCCCTTCCCCCGACCTCCTCACCAGCCGCGACAATCGCTGGCTCAAGCAATTCCGCATCGCTCTCCGTGGCGGTCTCCCCACCGAAGACGGTTCCGTCGGCGTCGAAGGCGCCCGCCTCGTCGAAGAAGCTCTCCGCTCCACCTGCCGCGTCGAAGCCATCCTCTTCAGCGAATCCGGCGAACGCCATCGCGAACGCCTCGCCCCCTTCATCGGTCGCCCCGACGTCGGCTTCCCCGTCCTCCGCACCACCGATCGCCTTTTTGAAGGCATAGCCGACACCGAGCATCCCCAAGGCGTAGCCGCCCTGGTTCAGCCCCGCAAATTCCAACTTGAAGATCTTTTCACCACTCCCGAAGGCGCCTGCGCTCCCCTCATCGTCGTCCTCGCCGGCGTTCAAGATCCCGGCAATGTAGGCACCGTCCTCCGCACCGCCGCCGCTTTCGGAGCCACCGCCGCCGTAACTTCCGCCACCGGCCAAAGCGGCACCGCCAGCCCCTTCTCTCCCAAATCTCTCCGCGCCTCCGCTGGAGCCGCCCTCCACCTCCCCGTAGTCGCCGGAATGTCTCTCCCCATTCTCCTCACTCAACTCAAACTCAACGGCATCCACTCCCTCGCCTCCTGCGTCCACGATGAATCCGCTGCCGCCTTCTCCCCCTGGCAA
>CAYOOS010000778.1:0-2133 GCA_964405585.1 uncultured Acidobacteriaceae bacterium
TCATCAGGACGGCATGTGAACCGGCTGAGAGCTTCAGGGTAGCTGGCGTGTTGCCGACAAACTTGCCGTCGACGAAGATTTCTGCAGCGTCAGGATAGGAGGTAATCGTGAGTTGGCCAAAACCCTCGGGAGAAACAGTGGCAGGCGGGACGGAAACCGGGGATTCCGAGACCAACGCAGTGTCAGGGGAAGGTGCGTTCTTGCCCACCGGAGAATCGGATGTGTGGCTGGAGGAATCCGCCGTGGTGACATCGGGGGCGGAAAGGGCGGGATAGAAACGCCGCAGGACGGCGATCAGATCGGCGGAGCTAAGAGCAAAGCCGATGCCGGTCACATTCTTCTTGATGAGTTTTAGGGTGTTGAGGCCGATAACTTCGCCGCGGGTATTCAGCAGCGGGCCGCCGGAATTTCCCGGATTGATAGGTGCGTCGGTCTGGATCCAGGTGCCCGGACCAGCAACGGCAAATTTTCCGACGGCACTGACGATTCCTTTGGTGACGCTGAACAACATGGCGTCGCCGGGGCTACCGATGGCGAGGACGGAGTCTCCCTGGCGAACGGTGGAAAGATCGGCTAGGGGAAGTAGGGGAAAGACGAAGTCCGGCGAAGGAGGCGAGACCTTGACGAGAGCAATGTCGAGGTCGGCGTCAATATAAACGACTTTGGCTTGCAGTTGAACGCCGTTGGGGAGCAAGGCGAGGAGCGAGCCGCCGCTTCGAGCGACATGAGCGTTCGTGGCCACGATCCCGGTTTCCGTAACGAAGAAACCAGAACCGAGGCTGTCCAGAGTTTTCAGACAGACCACAGCGGGCTTAACCCGACGAACCGTTTCTTCCATAGAGAGTTCCGGCCGGAGGGAGGCGGAGGCTGCGGAGCCTGGAGCCGCAACTGTACCAGTGAAGGTGGAAGCAACGGGATCAAGGTCCGCGTGGAACTGGTCCGACTTGAAGAGCCAGTATTGGCCGTGATTGTGGCCGTGGAGATCGACCCATTCCATGGGGCCATCGGTGAGAGGAATTTCGCGAGTGGAGTAACCCGACAAAGAGATTCGGGCAACCAGCGGATGCTCCAAGCGCTGGCCGAGCACCGTGCGGGTGCGATGAAAGTATCCGCCAGGGAAGGATTTTTCCAGGGGCGTGGTGCCAATCAGGACGCCATCGAGTTCAACGCTGGCTCCAGGCGGATTGCTGGTGATCTTGATGGATTCCGCGGAAGAGGAAGCAACGAAGCAAAGAAGTAGGGAAGCAATGACAAAGAAGCGATGAGGGGAGGGATGGGTCATGGGGGCTCCCTGGGGGGAGTATACCACGGTGCACTACCAAGAGAAGTAATATACACAGATGAGCGGTGGAGAACAGAAGGGTCAGTTACGAAGGCGCAGCGTGGTAAACGATTGACTCAGGTGGAAGGCTTCTCCTTATAGCCGGAACAATGCAGAACCGGGAGACGCGGATATTTTGGGAAGCGCGGGTCGGATTGAGAAAGCTGGCACAGCAGGAATTGCGAGCCTTTGGCCGATTCCACGGGGCGCGCGTGAAGGCAACTCGCGCAGAGACCGAGGGAGTTCGCGTTGGTCGAAGAAGGCATTGAGAAAAGATAGCGCAGGACAAGGCTTCGCGGGGAGCGGGGCCTCTGAAGAAGAACTCAGTTGGACTTGGGGGTCTCGGCTGGAGGAGGCTCCGCCGGAGGAGGAGGTGGAGGGGGAGGATTGGGCTTGGCAAAGCGCACTTCACTGATCGGGACGTTTATTTCGATTTTGTCGGCAGTAATCGTGTGGGAGTTCTCTGTACCGGGCTCTGCGTATTGGATCTGGAAGGGGTAGTGCAGGCCAGCGACTTCGCGGTAGTCGTGAAAGAAAGTGACCCAGGGAATGTCTTTGCCGTCCATCTGGCGATTGCCCTGGCATTTGAGAAGCGAGAACGTGGAGGCGTCAAAAAAGAAATAACTGATTTCGCCATTACGGTTGGTGAGCTTGAGTTTGTAGGCGGGCTTTTCCTCGACCTCATCCTTGCCGACGAGTTCGATGTGATTGCCTTTGGATTTGTAATCGACAAATGGGCCGTCAAAATCGGCTTCATCGAAGATATTGCGGAGATCGGCGTCCGTCATGGACTGCACAGTGGGATTGGGCAT
>CAYOOS010000779.1:0-2121 GCA_964405585.1 uncultured Acidobacteriaceae bacterium
CCGGTTCGGCGGTACCGGTCAATACCGAACTAAGCCGGCTGTTGTTAAGAATGACCAGACTGGTGAGTGGCAGTTGCGGAGGATTGAATTCAAAGTTGGCTGTCCCAATCTTTGTCGGGTCTGCGTTTGAAACTGCCAGAATCATCGGCCGATCGTACGGCTCATTGGGACTGGTTGCAGGAGCGGTGTAGGTGAACGAAATGCTTGTGAAGGGAATACCGGTTGTGCCGGTTGTCGTTGTTCCGGTGGTTGGAGTTCCAGTCACCAGAGTCCCGCAGACATTCGCACTGGATACGATCGGACAAGTATAGCCACTTGCCACTAAGAATAGTGTCGCACCCGTGGTAGCCCCGGTGTCATTGTAAATCGTCACGCTTCGATTCGGCGCTGCCGCAGCTGAAAGCGCTATCCGCTGGCCGAGACCGGTAACCGCCACGACGCGCGCGCCGGCAGGATTGACGGTGAATGAGGTGGTACCGGTAAACGAGTTCGCCAGGCTCGAAGATACCGTAATCGTGAAGGTGGTGGCCACGCTAAGGTTCGCTGACGTCGGCGGCGTGTATGGAACGACGTAGCTACCGGAAGCGCCACTAATTGAACCGAGCGTTCCGCAAATCGTCGGCGAGCAGCCAGCCCCATTCAAAGTTAAGACCGGAGTAAGGACATCACCCGCCTGATCGGAAGCCACAGTGATATTAAAGTTCTCGGTATTCCCATTCGCGAAGATCGTCCCGGGCACTACAACGGTAACCGCTGGCAAACCCGCGGAGACCGTCAGCGTGAAGTTTTGCACCGGGCTGGTGCCGATAGTATTGTGGGCCGTGAAAGTGATCGGGAATGTCCCTGCGGCTGTCGGCGTGCCGCTCAGAACCCCAGTCGTCGTGTTGAAAGGGAGCCCAGCCGGCAGCGTCCCGCTTTCAGCGAAGGTGGGCGCGGGATATCCGGTTGCGGTCACTGTGAACGACTGCAGTGTGCCGGTCGTGAAAGTGACGCTATTCGCGCTGGTGATTGTAGGGGCTTCGTTTACCGTCAACGTGAAATTCTGCGTCGGATTGAACCCGCTGCCATTCAACGCCGTGAAGACCAGAGGATACACGCCGCCGGCACCCGTGGAGGCCGTCCCAGACAGCAGGCCGGTCACCGGGTTGAATCCCACTCCGCTCGGTAGTGTTCCGCTAACTATGAAACCGGGTGTCGGGAAACCTGTTGCTGCCACTGTGAACGATCCTGCCGTGCCTACGAGGAACGTCGCATTGTTCCCGCTGGTGAATGCGGGCGGTATATCCACCGCCAGCCCAAATGTCTGGGTGGCATTGGCGCCCACGCCATTGCTGGCCGTGATCGTCAGGTCATACATGCCGACACTGCCTGCGCCAAACGCCCCCGTGGTGGCGATTGTCGCGGTTCCGTTTCCGTTATTGGTGAACGTGACGCCCGTTGGCAACGCTCCAGTTTCGGAGAGCGTCGGAGCCGGGAACCCGGTTGCGGTTACCGTGAACGTGCTTGGCGCGCCCACCAACAATGTCGCGCTCTCCGGGCTGATAATCGCCGGGGCCTGGCTCGATGGGGCGAAATAGCCAAACAGGTCCATGATGAGTTGCGTGGGGTTCGATGCGTACGTGCTGATCGACCCATTCGTCGTCGGCACAATCGCCAGATTCGAGGTCACCGTCTGATCGAGTGAACTTAGCGTTGCGACTAACGGTTGCGTCGTCCCTTGCGGCCACAAAGTCAGGAAGCCCAGCGGCGCGGGGGGCACAACTGTGGCATTGAGCACGTAGGCTTGCGCTCCAACCGGAACTCCGCAGGCGCTTGCCTGAATGCTTTCATCCAGTTCTCCGCTGAACGGCGTCGTTGTCTGCGTATCCGACAACTGCCGCGTATCCAGCACGCGGCACGGCGTCAAGTTGTACAGCGACAGCCCTCCCGTCCCTGCCGGTGCAAAATATCCGTTCACGTCGATTATCAAGTCCGTCGTGTTGCTGGCAAATACGTTGATCGAACCGTTGGTTCCTGCGGGCACAATCGCCGCACTAGCTGTCACCGTTCCGGTTGTCGAACTCAAATTCGCCGTCCCGGGCTGTGTCTGCCCCGTCGGCCACGCCGTTACGAACCCCAGCG
>CAYOOS010000780.1:0-2115 GCA_964405585.1 uncultured Acidobacteriaceae bacterium
GCCGTGGACTACGTCGTCGAATTTGATGAGCCGTCGGCCGATGCACTCGTCGCCCGGCTCACCCCCGACATTATTGTCAAAGGCGCCTCGCCGCGGCCGGGTACCGCGGATTTGGCCGAGGATCGCTTCGCGGCGTCCGTGGGAGCCAAAATCGTCCGAATTCTCATCGAACCGGGCTACTCGACAACACGTCTGATCGAACGCATTACGCAAACTGGCGCATGATTCTTCCCGTCGTTTCCGAACTCTTAGCCAAGGTCGCCCGACAGCCAGTCGTCGAAGAAGCCCTCGACGCGCTTCGCCGCAGCGGCGGTGAAGTGCGCCTGGCGGGACTCACTGATTCGGCCAAGGCTCTCCTGGTCCCCCTGGCTTTCGCGGAACTTGGCCGCCCGGCGATCTTTCTGGTGGAATCGAACACGCGGGCCGAAGCCCTGCTGGAACCTCTGCGCTGGTTCTACCGCGCCGTCACCGCTAAACCGGGACATCGCGTGGCCTATGCGCCGGCGCAGGAAATCCTGCCCTACGAGAAGCGCTCGCCCCATGCGGAGATTTCAGAGGCCCGGGCGGTATCCCTGTGGCGTTTCGCGATGGGCGAAGCGGATGTGCTCATCGCTCCCATTCAGGCGGCATTGTGGCGCATGCGGGATCCTGACTTTTACCGCAGGCTCGCCCGGACCATCGAACGTGATGAAAACATCCCGCATGCCGAGCTATTGAATTTCCTCGTCGGCGCGGGCTATGAAAAACAGGTCACCTGCGAGATGCCCAGCCATTTTTCTGTCCGGGGAGGCATCATCGACGTTTTTTCCCCCGAAGCGCTTCAGCCCGTCCGAATCGAGCTTTTCGGAGACACCATCGAATCCATCCGGGCTTTCGACCCCAGCACTCAGCGTTCCACGAATCCCGTGGAACGCACCACGCTCCTGCCGCTCACCGAGTTTCCACATCCCGCTGAAGTCCTGCAGCGCTCCGCGGCCCGCTCCGCCTCCGGCCGCGAAGACGATGAGATCGTGCGTGGTTTTTATCCGGGCTGGGAATTTCGCGAGATTCTCCGCGAAGAGCGGAAGTCGGTTTTGTTCGACCTCTCGGGAGAACCTTTTCTCGTGCTGGATGAGCCTTCGGCGCTCCATTCCGAGGTGGAAAAATACCGCAAGAGCTTCGCCCAGGAATTTGAAGAGGTGGAGGATCCCCTTGCCGAGCCGCCGGAGCGCTACATCTTCGGCGCGGATGAATGGTCCCTCGCTCTCCAGCTTTTTCCCGCGCTGTCGCTCGAGCATCTGGAACTCTCAACAGAGGGAAGCTCTCAAGTTCGCGCCTTGCGCACGCAACCGACGGCGCGCTACCACGGCAATGTTTCCGCATTCATGGCCGAGGCAAAAGGCCGCCTTGCCGCCGGTGAGCAGGTTATGGTGTCGGCGGCCAGCACAGGCGAACTGGAACGCTACGCGGACATTTGTCACGAATACGAACTCCCCTATCGCCTTGGCGAACTGGAAGAAAACGTCACGGTCACGCGGCTCGCGGAAGAAAGCAGCGGCGGGACAACCGCCGCGATGGTTCTTGTCAAGGCTCCGCTGAGCGAAGGCGCCGTGTTCACCGATGCCCGGCTGGCTCTGTTCGGGAACGCGGATTTGTTCGAGACTCTGGCGCCGGCGGCTCAGCGAGCCCGTGCTCGTCCCAAAACAGCCAGTTTCTTCAGCGACCTTTCTGATCTGAAGCCCGGCGACTATGTCGTTCATGTCGAACACGGCATCGGGCAATTTGAAGGCTTGCGGCAAGTTGGCACGGACGGCGCTACCGGTGAGTTCATGCTTCTGCTCTATGCCAACGACGCCCGTCTCTATGTTCCTCTCGCGCGTCTCGATCTCATTCAGAAATATCAGTCTCTCGGGGGCGTAAAACCAACACTGGATCGGCTTGGCACCACCATCTGGGAATCGCGCAAGACGCGCGTCCGCAAATCGGTGGACGACATGGCCGAAAAGCTTCTGGCTCTTTACGCCGAGCGCAAGACAGCCGTGGGCCATGCCTTTCCCCCGGACTCAAATTGGCAGCGTGAATTTGAAGACGCCTTCGAATTCCAGGAAACGGTCGATCAGCTGAAGGCCATCGACG
>CAYOOS010000781.1:0-2111 GCA_964405585.1 uncultured Acidobacteriaceae bacterium
CTGGGCCCATTTTTCCATCGATCTTCATTGTGCCGCCGCCGGGGAGTGCCATCGAGAAGACCACAGGGACCTGGCTTGTCATTGCAACATCGCTGGCGGTCAGGTTCATGGCGGTATACACATTGCGCTTCCGGGAATTCGTGTCGCCCAGGGTGATCTGTCCGTCTTGAAGCTCAATCTTCTTGATGGACAGGGACTGCGCGGCGTTGCCGCTCGAGCCGCTGGGCGCGGGCTTTTTCGCTTCGGCCGGGGCGCTTCCCCCGATAGAGGAGAAATTCCATTTGCCGCTGGGATCCTTCAACATCGTCACTTGCGGCTTCTCGATGATGATCTCCGTAATGTTTACCTGCTTGGAGAAGATCAGCGGCAACAATTCCACGCCGACGCGCATCGATTGCGCCGTCAGGAACGGCCCCGAATTGAATTTCGGATCGTCGCTGATGGAAAGATTGTCGATTCCCAGCGAACCGCGAATCAGCGACAAGCTCAGATTCCCCATTTGCACTTTGCGTCCCAGCGCCGCCGAGGCTTGCTCCTCGATCGTAGGACGGAATCTGTTGACGGGAATCAAATATGGCAGAATCACCAGAATCAGAAATAGCGCGACGATGGCAATAGCAATCCATTTCAGCTTCTTATTCATGGTTTCCTCCGTAATGGCAGGCGCGAGCGGCCGGATCTTTGCGTCTTGGCCCGCATAATACCACACTGTTTTCCGCTTGCAGCGCGGCTCGTTTTCTTGCGCGGGTTCAGTCAAGCTCTGCGGGATTATTTCTCCCAATTGTTGGGCCCTGTTCCGGGTAGGTTGCGGATTTGCACGCAGGCACGCGCGGAATCCGCGCAAAAAAAATCGTGCTAAAATCAGGTTGCGGGGCCGTTGCTTAAATGGATAAAGCACAGGTTTCCTAAACCTGCAATCCCGGTTCAAGTCCGGGCGGTCCCACCATGCTCTCGACCTTGAGCCTATTTCAAGCATTGCTTTGTAGCTGGCAACACAGCGAACTCTATTTTATGAGCGCAACCTTAACGATGGCCGAAGTTATGCTCGGCGTGATGAACAATCCTCCGATTCCTGCGGCAAGAAGCAGACCTCGCCCTCCGCGGGTTTTGTACAAGTAGTAGGGAACGACAATGGGCCAGGCGAAAAACACAAAGGCATCGAATTCGTAAGGTGAATGGAATCCCCGTGACTACCTGTCCAAGCGAACCCACAAGGCCAGCATAAGTTGGAATGCGAGCGACCAGAGTTTTCCGGTAGCGTTCGGCACGGGCATGCCGTGCAAGGCCATGATCAAGCTGCCAATTGAGAAAATCGCGCCAAGCACAACCAGCGGGAACAAAGACCTGGAGAGAAGCATATGGAGGCCAGTTTAACCTCAACGAACTCGATCTCATTCGTGCATTTCAACCTCGACTCACTCCGAACAATTCGTCTCGCTTCCTCTTTTGCCCGCGCCCAAATCTCCCACTAGTGCTACTCTTCCAGTAACACCGTGTCTTCCCCGGTGCCCTGAGCTAACCCCGGGCCTCGCCAGCGCTCCATTTTGAGGTGACCCGTCACAATTTGGAGGACTCTCTTGCCTCGTTCACGTAAACTTTTCTGGTCTCTGCCTCTGTTTTCTCTCCTTTGTCTCACCTTCTTCGCTTTCCCCGCCTTCTCGCAGCAGAAAACGGATACCTCCACTTCCCCTCCTCTTTATCTGGATCCGAAGGCGCCGGTGGATCGCCGCGTAGATGACCTCGTTTCCCGCATGACGCTGGATGAAAAGGCTTCGCAACTCGTTCACAAAGCCGCCGCCATCCCGCGCCTGCAAGTTCCGGCGTACAACTGGTGGACCGAAGCGCTGCACGGCGTCCTTACTTCGCCCACTACCGTTTTCCCGGAGCCTATCGGCCTCGCAGCTTCATTCGATGTGCCCCTCGTTCACCAGATGGCCATCGTCATCAGCACCGAGGCGCGCGCCAAGCATCACGAACAGGTGCGCCACGGCATTTTCCAGGACGTCGGCCTGGATTTCTGGTCGCCAAACGTGAATATCTTCCGCGATCCGCGCTGGGGCCGCGGCCAGGAAACCTATGGTGAAGATCCTTTCCTCACCGCGCGCATGGGA
>CAYOOS010000782.1:0-2100 GCA_964405585.1 uncultured Acidobacteriaceae bacterium
ACGCAGAAACCGCAGGAGCCTAAAGCTCTCCACGGGATAATGTGAACAACGTTCTGAATATTCTTCCACCGCACGAGCACACCAATCGACGCCCATAGCATCAGGCTGTAATACTCACAAAACATAAGGAAGAGCATGCTGGAGCCGATCTCCCAGCCGGGCAAGCCGTCCCGGCGGTTGAGATAGACGGCGATGGCACCTTTGCTGACTTGTTCGTTCAGCAAGGAAAGAATATAGGCGCTGGCCCGAATGGGCAGGACATCCGCGTAGCGGATTCTTGCATTGAACCAGTTAATCACGGCCCAAACAACCAAGCTGTCAATCAAGAGATAAAGGAAACAGTATGGAATCACCAAGCCCAGCCAATGAAGCCAGTTTACATTCTCGAAGCTTTTTAAAAGGTAGGCAAGCAACCCGCTTCCTTCTGCTGCAGCGGCGCCCCTGAGACGCGTATAAAGATACGCGAAGCAGGCTGCCGTAATGGCGAAGGGCAAAAGCCGCTGCCATGGTTTGGCCTTTCTGCTCGCTGCGATGGGAGCCGCGCTGGAGGTTGGGGCGCTCTCACTCATTTTGTCATCCTTGGCCTAAACTGTTTTTAATCATTTCGTCGATTCCGGTGAGTTCGATTCCGAGAGCAGACGCGGCAGGCTGCGGATCGAAACTCGTATCCGTGGTGATTACGTCGAGAGCGTCCCGCGAAAAGCCGGGGTTACCGAGGCGCTCTCGGATGGCCAGAGCCAACGAAGCCCAGTGCTTTGGAATCGAACCGATCCGGACCTGGCGACCTAGCAAGCAGGCAGCGCGCTCTACCAGTTCCCGCTCCGGCAGGGAGACAGGGCCAACCAGGTTCAAAACAAGGTTGTTCGCAACCGATGGACTTGTGGCGGCCAGTGCAGCGCGCGCTAAATCATTTACACAGAGAGGCTGCTGAAGATTGCGGCCGCCGCCGATCAGCTTGGGCCGGCTTTGGTTTACGTGGCGCCCAAGTGTCGCCGCGCCTGCGGTGCCGGGACCAAGCAAAAGCGGGGCGCGGAGCACCGTATAATTCAATCCTGATGTGCGAACGAGAGTCTCCGCCTCCCCTTTGGTGCGGTAGTAGCGATTACGAGACATCTCGTCGGCGCCCGTAGCGCTCACCAAGACGATTTTCTGCACCGCGCTTCGCTTCGCGGCTTCCACGACGCCGCGAGTTGAAGCAACATTTGCCTGCTCATAAGTCGAATCCGGGGTTTCGACAAGGATTCCCGCGAGGTGGATGACTGCGGAAGCTCCCTGAAACGCTCCTTCGAGACTGGCCGGGGCATCGTACAAGATTCGGACCACGCCGTCGGCATTAGGGGATTCCGAGCGGATCTGTTCGGCAGCGCGTGCAGAACGGACCGCGGCGACCAACGTATTTGTCGTAACCTCGTGTTTCGGTCCGCATCGCAGGATGGCCTGACCGACAGCGCTATTGGCGCCGGTGATGACGATCTTCATCTAGGACCCTGGTCAGCCGGCAACGTGAAATACATGTACCGTCGCATTCGCTGGAACTTTCAGCTGCGGGTACTTCTTTGGCTCTAGGAGTGTTACTACTATTCTTGAGAGCATCTTCATAACTGCCCCTTCAATTTGAGACTACTTACAGGAACATTGATCGACCAACAAAGATCGGAGAACATTCCATGCGCAACACGCTCAAAAGCCGATTTTTCGGACGCCTTCCCGGTAAAGACGGTGCGTAATTTGGCCTCGCTGACGCTGAACTGTTCATATTTGCCATAACACGCGGTGCCGGCAGCGCCCTACCCGGGCAAATCTGTAGTCCGAGGATAATTTCCCCCGCCGTCTTTCTTTCTCCACCGCGTATCGTAACGTTTCTTCTGCCTTCGATAAAATGAATTCGCTACCACAGCAGGGCCAATCGAGGCCGGAAGTCATTTTTAGGCATTCGCTCGATGTCTCATCGGTCTTTGAATCCGCGCACCCGTTCGACAAGACGAACTTTTGCAGACAGCCAGTCGGTGGTGTAGCATCGCGCGAGACGATCATAAAGAATCGAGAAGTGAGCGTGGCAATCGTGGCTATCCTGGCGGTCGCGCTCTTGACTCTCCGCAT
>CAYOOS010000783.1:0-2098 GCA_964405585.1 uncultured Acidobacteriaceae bacterium
CTTTCTTGCAGGCAACCGGGATGTGCCAATTTTGCAGGTCCAGAAAAAAAGCCCGCGGATTGCCGATGCCACAAAATGCGAAGAAGGGACCGCCGCCGATTTCCGCAGGATTGAGAAGTTGTACGCCTGCGGCAAACCTGCGAAAGCCGAGCAAACGTGTGGCGGCTGAAAACACGGGATAGCCTTGAAGTTTGGCGATGGCCGCGGTGGCGCTTGCGGAGGTTTCCGTGCGCGTAAAGACGAGCAACGTGGCGCGGTTCATTGCCGAGATGGGTTCGCGGAGACGGCCTGCGGGGAGGAGGAGTTCGTTGGCTAAGGGTTGCGCGGCATCCATTAAGAGGAGATTGACGTCGCGGGCGAGCTGGATGTGCTGGTAGGCGTCGTCGAGGAGAATGATGTCCACACCTTGTTTTTCGAGGAGGCGACCCTGTTCGTAGCGATTCGCGCCGACGCCGAAGAGAACGCGATCGTCCAGGCGATATTTCATTAATGCGATTTCATCGCTCGATTCGCCGCTGCCCTTGTAGCCGCGGCTGAGAATCGCGACGCGCTTCCCTGCCCCGAGGAAATGTTCGGCGAGCCAGATGACCATGGGGGTTTTGCCGGTGCCGCCGACGGTTAAATTGCCAACGCTGATGACCGGGGTGCGGAGGCGATTGGTCTTGAGAAAATTGCGGGCATACAGCCAGAGCCTGACGCGGACGGCGAGACCGTACACCAAGGAGAAAGGCCAGAGCAGCCAACGAAGGATTGCCGGCAGGTTCATTGCGGAGCGCCACCGAGTTGCCGGGAAATCTCAGCGAAAGCGCGATCGAGGGCACCGCGGCTGGTTTCTACTAACTGGCGCGCGGTGTCTCCCATTTTGCGCATTTTTTCGGGGCTTTTCAGCAGATGAATCCATTCGACGCCCGCGTCTTCGGGGCTGGTTACCTGAATGGCGGCTCCCGCCTCCACAAAGCGCGCGGCTATGGCGGCGAAATTTTCCATGGAAGGGCCGAAGACGGGAACCTTGCCGAACGCGGCGGGTTCGAGAATGTTGTGGCCGCCGGATTCGACTAGAGAGCCGCCGACAAAGACACCGTCTGCGATGCAATAGAGTGAGGCCAGTTCGCCGATGCTATCGAGGAGAAGTACGGTGGTACCGGCGGGGAGACTTGCGGCGTGTGTGCTGGGGGATGCGCCGGGGCTGGGGACGCCAAGTTCGGAGCGACGGATAAACTTGAGATGAGCTTCTTGGATGAATTCCGCGGCGGCGGCGAAGCGTTCCGGCTTGCGCGGCGCGAGAATCAGAAGGGCGTTGGGGTAGTCACCCTGCAGGACACCGAAGGCGATGAGGGCGAGGGGCTCTTCCGTGGCTACTACGCTGCCTGCGACGATTACCGGCCCGCGGCTTTGCTGCTTGCACTGGGCTTCCAGCCAAGTGGAGAGCGGCGTGGGCGCGGGGAGGGCCTGATCGTACTTCAGATTGCCGCTGACTTTGACGCGGTCCGCGGGAGCGCCCAGGGCGCGGATGCGCTGCGCGTCGGCCTCCGTCTGCATCAGGAAAGCGGAGGCGTTGGAGAGCGCTGAGGCAAGCAATGGACGGAGATAAAAGCCGAAGATGCGCAGCCACTTTTGAAAGCAGGTGAACGAACGATCGGAGATGCGGCCGCTGGTGAAGATTACGGACACTTTGCGGCGGCCCGCTTCGCGCAGGAAATTGGGCCAGATTTCCGTTTCGAGGATGACGATCACGGAGGGCTTAATTGCGTTCATCACCTTGCGAACGCTGAAGGCCCAGTCGAAGGGGAAATAGATAACTGCATCGGCGAAGGGCATGCGTTCGCGCGCAAGATTTTGGCCAGTCGTGGTTGTCGTGGAAATCACCAGTGGGCGCTGTGGATTTGCTTCCTTGAGGCGTTTGGCGAGCGCTACGCCGGCCAGCACTTCGCCGACGGATACGGCGTGAATCCAGATGGCGCCGGGGCGGTCGGCGGGAAGTTTGGCCACGGCAGGAACGGAAAAACCGAGCCGCTGGCCCAGGTTTGCGAGATACTTGCCATGGCGCAGGCCCTGAATCAGCCAGTAAGGCGCAGTGATAACGGCGGCCAAGCTCATT
>CAYOOS010000784.1:0-2097 GCA_964405585.1 uncultured Acidobacteriaceae bacterium
CTTTGCACTGGCGTTTCCGTTTACGACCACAGCCAGCGCCATTACCGGATTTGAAACGGATGGGGACAACGAGTTTGTCACCCGCATCTCCAACGTCCCGGTATTGCGGAATCAAGAGAAATATCAGGTGCGCTACGACGTCACGCACGTGACGGGTGCCCACGCTCCGCGCTTTGGCGTGAATTTCATTCATGAACCCGTTTTGAGCGGCGCGCTGACGGGCACCGCGGAAACGCTGGTAACTTTTCCGCAGGACCCAACCTACTATCTGGCGAATCCCGCGCAATTTCCCATCGACTATGCAGCCGGCAGTTCGTTCACGCAGGCGGCTGATGGAAGCTTTTCCCAAAACGTGCAGCGCCTGGGGGTCTATGCGGAAGATTCCTGGCGGGTGACTTCAGGTCTGACCGTGAATTATGGATTGCGGTACGACACGACGTTTGGCTTGTTCATCGCCTCCGGCCGCAATCAAAGCTTCAATCCGGCGCTCAGAACGGGGCTGGTGGATGGCATCCCGCACGATTATCGCAAAGCGATTGCGCCGCGATTGGGAATTGCGCAGGCGCTGGGCGCATCGCGCCGCACCGTTTTGCGGGCGGGCGTTGGACTGTACTACAACGACCTGGCGCAAAATGGCTGGGTCACGGCGTTTCAATCCGTCAATGATGGGAGCCTGCTGAATGGCCCGAGGGCTCCGGCGCTGATCGATCCCAACTATCACACGCCAAACGCGCTGCATGCCACCGCGGGTGTTCAGCACGCGCTTTCGGCCAACTGGATCATTGGCGCGGACTTTACCCACGAAACTGGAATGCACGGCTACCGCAGTTATGATTTTCCGGCGGCTTTTGTGTTTCGGTCGGACAATCGCTCGAGCTACAGCGGATTCTCGGTGCGGGTGCAAGGCAATGTGGGTCGCCGCGTGCATCTCACGTCGCACTACACACTGGCCAAAGCGCAGACTTGGGGCTGCGTTCTTGGCGAGCTGTTCGATTACGTGAATGGCGTGTGCGATCCAAACAATGCGTTCGCGCCCGGGGATTACGGCCCCTCGGGAGAGGATGTGCGGCACCGTTTCGTGCTTGCCGGGACGTTTCAAGCGCCCCGAGGCTTTTTGATTTCGGTGCTGAGTCAGGTAGAAAGCGCGCGGCCCTTTACCATGACCACGCCCGTGGGGAACCGCGCGGTGATCAACGGCGTGAAAACCACGCTCGACGAATTCCGGGGTACGCCGTACATCCAGACGGACCTTCGCGTCAGCCGGCCGATTCAGCTTCGCGAGCGCTGGTCCCTCACGCCCTTCGCCGAATTCTTCAACCTGTTCAACCGCAACAATCCGGGTGCATTTTTCGTAACCAACATTGCCGCATTGCCCACGCCCGTGAACAATCTTGCCAATGCCACCGCGTTTTGCCTGAATCCCACTTGCACGCAAACGCAACCGATTACGAGTCTAAATCAGTTGCGCGTGCCCGCTGGTGCGCTGGGCGACTTCTTCGGGCCTGGGACGACAGTCGGCATACCCTTCGCCGCGCAGTTGGGCATCAGATTGACGTTTTAATGTTTTGTCTCGAGAAAAGCGGAAAGGTCTACGGGTGCTCACAAAACCGCGCTGGCTACTTCATTTGGAAGGTGCATCGATTCTTGCGCTGACGCTCTATTTCTTTCACGCGGGACACTACCACTGGTGGCTTTTCGCGCTGCTCTTTTTGTCTCCGGACCTTTCCATGCTGGGCTATCTCAAGGATGCAAAGTGGGGGTCTGCGTCGTACAACCTGGTCCACACTCTTGCTGGTCCGATTCTGTTACTGGCCGTGGCGGTTCTGCTTCCTGCGGCCCCGTACATTCCCTACGCGCTGATTTGGGCCGCGCACATCGGATTTGATCGCATGCTCGGCTATGGCCTCAAATACCCCATCTTCTTCAGGGACACACACCTGCAACATGTCTGATTCTTGATCGGGCGCCAGCCGATTTCCGGGGCGGCGACACATGCGGTCTGCCGGCGGTACAATATTAGAATTATGCGAAGGCACAAAAGCCCATGTTCGAGAACCTGACAGATCGGCTGCAACGAACATTCAAGAACCTGCGTGG
>CAYOOS010000785.1:0-2095 GCA_964405585.1 uncultured Acidobacteriaceae bacterium
CTGCCGAGAATGGCCACGCCCCGCTCGCGCATCCACTTGGCGCAGGAAGCGTACAACCCCGGAGCCAGCACGTTCAAATCTAGAGGCCCCTTTTCTTTCACTCGCAACCAGCGGCCGGTGCGAACGATCATGGCATCTCCGCTCCGGAGGCGAAAGCCTGCCTTCTTTTCCCAAGCTTCGAGATCTTCCGGGTAGATAGGCTCGTCGTCGCCCAGGTACGGAACGTCTTTGAGCCTGGCGATATCGAACAGCACGCCACGAGTGAGCACTCCGTCCTTAAATGCCATGACGTCGTTCTTTTGAGCGCCGCGATCGGTGAAGCTAGATTGGGGAAACCCGTTGTAGATCTGTCCCTTGTAATAGATGTGGCTTAGTGCGTCGAGATGAGTGGAGTTGTTGCCGTGATAGGCGACAGCGATCGTGTCGGTCACGTAGGCGGGACGCGGCAAGGGATCGGGTCCTGGCGGCCGGGAAGTCAGCGTCCACGTGGTTCGACCCCCTGGGGGTGGTGTCGAGCCCGGTGGCAGCGGTGTTCCGGGCAGCGGCCCGCTGGTCGGCCCGTCTTTCGGCAGATCGGCGTTTAGCGACATGGACACGCAAACGCCGTCATGTACCAGAGCGGCAGCGGCCCGGCGGTTTGCCGGTGTAATCAAGTTGATCGTTCCTGCCTGGTCATCGGCGCCCCACTTTCCCCAATTCGAAAGATCGGCCATCCAGCGCTCGATATCGTCCGATGACAAATCTCGGGGATATGGTTCGGCCGCTGCGGCGTCGGGCTGGCCAGATTCGAATGCAATCGCTGCGCCAGCAAGGAGACTGGCGTTCGCCAACAGGCTGCGGCGGGTAAGCTTTGGAATGTCCATGGGGTTCCTTAACTCGTGGCGTGATTGTAGGCACTTGCCGATGCAAAAATCAACGTCCATCGGTCGTGGACGCTTCCAGGGTGCATCGGTCGGCCGAAATCGCGGAAAATTAGTGCAGTCCTCCGAGTCAAAAACCGTGCGTTATATGGATTACAAATTCGCCAAATTTGAATTCTTCTATTGCATATCTATCTCGTTCATATACATTACCCCGTAAACGAGGGGCCATTGGGCAAGATTTATTAAACGTCGTTCTACTTGCAATTTTTAGATGTATTGTCCATGCCGGAGCACGATGGATTAGTCCGATATTTCAGGGAGACTATCTAGGGGACGGTGGCAAGCTCAACCGTCGTTGATGTGGCGAGGTCGTAGTTTGCTGACTTAGCAGCTTCGCAAGTGTAGGGAATCTGTTGGGCAGGTTGCAGGGGACACGCAAGAATCCAAAACCAAGAGGGGTGGGAAATGGTCAGGAATAAGGATCGAAGGTGCACGTGGTTGGTTCTGCTCTCACTGTTTGTTGTGCTGGTTCCGTCTCTCATGGCACAGACGGGTGCGACTGGTGCGTTGACGGGCACCGTGACCGATCCAACCGGGGCGGTGGTTGCAAATGTGAAAGTTACGGCAACGAATACTGGCACTGGCCAGGAGCGAACCGTGACGACTGGTGCAGACGGTACATACAGGATTAACTTGCTGCCTCCGGGCACTTACCGAGTTCAATTTGAAGCGACGGGTTTCAATACGCAGTCCATCCCTTCCGTAACGGTCAATGTGACGGAAACCGATGTTTTGGATGGCCACCTGGCGGTGGGTGCTCAAACGCAGGAAATTACAGTGCAGGGTGAAGCAGAAGAGACAGTTCAGACGACCAGCGCCGCAGTTGGCACGGTCATGGGCGGCAAAACCATCGCTGACCTTCCGCTGACTGGCCGCAACTACACGAACCTGTTGGGCCTGTCCGCGGGATCGAACGCCGGCGTCTACGACGCTGCCAACCTTGGAAAGGGCTCGCAGGATATCGCCGTGAACGGTGGTTCCACGTCCCAGAACAACTACCAAATGGATGGGGTTTCAGCGGATGATCCTTCTTCGGGTGGGAGTAGCGCCGATGGTGGCTTCAATGCGGGGATTCCAATTGTAAATCCAGATGCGATTCAGGAATTCAAGATTCAGACCTCTCTGTTCGATGCGGGCTACGGGCGCAAGCCGGGCGCCAATGTGAATGTGGT
>CAYOOS010000786.1:0-2090 GCA_964405585.1 uncultured Acidobacteriaceae bacterium
AGCGGAAACGCAACGATAATTCCCGGCATCAAAAGCAGATTGGAGTAGCATGCTGCGACTGGGAAATCGCGCCTCATGGTGAAAAAACCGTACATTCTTGCATTGGACGACGACGCGGCGGTGCTGCGGGCCGTCGAACGAGATTTGAAATCCAAATTTTCCGCAAATTATCGAATACTGACCGCCGATTCGGCGGAGAAGGCGATGACCTCTGTGCGCCAGCTGACGTCGCGAGGAGACCGCATCGCGCTGTTTCTGGTGGACCAGCGCATGCCGCTGACCAGTGGCACGGAGTTTCTGATGGGAGCGCTGCCGCTGCAGCCGGATGCGCGGCGAGTGCTGTTGACGGCATACGCGGACTCGAGCGCGGCGATTGAAGCGATCAACAAGGTGAAGCTGAATCACTATCTGATGAAGCCGTGGGAACCGCCCGAGCAGAACCTGTTTCCGGTACTTTCGGATTTGCTGGACGACTGGAACGCGACGAGCCGAGAAACTTTTGAAGGAATCTATGTCATTGGAACTCGGTGGTCGCCGAGTACGCACGAGCTGAAAGATTTTCTCGCCAAGAGCCAGATTCCTTACCGATGGATGGAGCCCGGAGCGACGTCTGATCCGCGGATACGGGCGGCGGTTGGGGATGAGCCATCGGTGCTGCCCGTGGTGATATTCCCTGACGGCTCGATTCTGCAGAAGCCCGCGCTGCCCGACGTAGCGAGCAAGCTGGGACTCACGACAAAGTCAAATCGAGAATTCTACGACGTGATTATTATTGGTGCGGGGCCGGCGGGGCTGGCGTGCGCGTTATATTGCAGCAGCGAAGGATTACGGGCAATTTTGGTAGAGCGTGAGGCGGCGGGTGGACAAGCGGGGTTGAGTTCGCGCATCGAAAACTATCTGGGATTCCCATCCGGCTTGAGCGGAGCTGATTTAGCGCGACGGGGCGTTTCGCAAGTGAAGCGATTTGGGACAGAGGTGCTGGCGCCGGTGCAGGCGGAATCGCTATCGGTGGAAGGCGAATACCGCGTGGTGAAGCTCTCGACCGGACAGGAACTTGTGGGTCACAGCGTAGTGATTGCCGCGGGCGTGCAATGGCGGCGGCTGGATATTCCGGGGATGGAGCGGCTGACAGGCGCAGGAGTTTATTACGGAGCGGCGAACACGGAGGCGTCGTCGTGCGCGGGAGAAGACGTGTACATCATCGGAGGAGCGAACTCAGCGGGGCAGGCGGCGGTGCATTTTTCAGAGATAGCGCGAACGGTGACGATGCTAGTGCGAGCGGACGGACTTTCGCGGTCGATGTCGCACTATCTCGTCGAGCGGATACAAACAATCCCAAACATCAAGGTTGAACCGAACACAGAGGTGATAGAGGTTCACGGGGAAGGGCGGCTGACCGGGCTGACGATTCGCCACCACGACACGAAGACGACGGAGAGCCGGGCGGCGGGGGCACTGTTCATTTTTATTGGAGCCGAGCCAAAGACGGAGTGGTTGGAAGGCACACTTTGCCGAGACGCCAAGGGCTTTCTGCTGACTGGTGCAAATCTGATGAGTGACGGCAAGAAGCCAGCGCACTGGAACCTCGATCGCGACCCGTCTTTGCTGGAGACCAACGTGCCCGGAGTGTTCGCGGTTGGGGATGTGAGAAATGGAGCGGTGCGGCGGGTGGCCAACAGCGTTGGGGAAGGTTCGATCGCGCTCTACTTCATCAATCAGTATCTTGCGAATCGCTAAGGAGGGCCGGGAATGCCGATGGAATCCTGCAGCCGCCTGACGCCGGAAGAACTCGCGCAAATTCCACTTTTTGGGGACGATGACCGCGAAGCGCTGGAGTGGCTGGCGGCGCATTTTGAGGTGCGGTGCTACGAGTCGGGAGAGGTGATCATTCGAGAGGGTTCACCGGCAAAGGATTTCATCGTTGTATTGGAAGGTGAGTTTCATTTCCGTCAGCCCGGAGACCCCTATGCGCCGGTTTTCGTGCGCTGCGCGGGACACGCGACCGGTGTGCTGCCATTTTCGCGGATGAAAGTGGTGCGCGGGCGGGGCACGGCAGTGGGGAAGACGCGTGTTGCGGTGATGCCTGCCAC
>CAYOOS010000787.1:0-2089 GCA_964405585.1 uncultured Acidobacteriaceae bacterium
CACTATCAACGGGTCGGTACCCGGCTGCAGTTGTATATTGGTGTGCTCGCTCATCAATTGCACTTGGGAAAAAGTCTTGGAACCCTCAAAGGCCTTCAACAATTTCAACTTTGCTTCCTCATTCGTCGCGCCAATCACGAATTTCACTTCAGCTCCGGCCTTGCCCAGCTTCGGTTGAATCTCGAGCACGTGCACGCCCGCCGGCAATGTGTGCTCCAGGTCCATGAACAGCTTCGTCCAGTCAAAACTGCTGCCTTCCATCACGGTTGCCGTAAATTTTGCGCGGTCCTGCAACCCCACCGTCTCCTGTTGCGAGAAAAAATGGTCTAGCTGATTCCGCTGGATCTGGAGCTGCGCTATTTCGTTCTGCACTTTTTGGGTACGGGAGCGCAATTGCGCATCCGCCTGCCGCAAGGTATAGAATCGCCAGCCGAGAATAGCGAACAGGATTCCCCCGACGAGCGTGGCAATTGCCGCCCCCGCCAGGAACGGGCGGTGGCTGACCAGCGGTTTCGTTGCCAGATTTAGCCGTACGTACATTGCGTTTTGCGCCTATTCTCCTTCAGCTCCGGTGGAACATCCAGCCAACCAGGCCTTCGAGTTCCTTGTCCGCCAGCGATCTTGCTTCGCCTTCCAGCCGGCCTTCCGAAATCGCCGCGCTCAACAGCGCGCGCACCTCGCACTTGAACTCTTCCTCCAGCGGAAGAATAAACTCCGGCAAGCGGTATCCCAGTCCCGCCACACGCACCGCCTGGATGCCTTCCTGCCAGGTGTCCTGATAATAGGCGGCCAGCGGAAAAATCTCCTCCAGCAGCATCTGGGGAGTAACCTCCCCGGCATGCGTGGGGAGTTCCGTGCAACGATAGCCCGCAAGCACGCCCTCGCGCACGATCGCAGTTGTCAGCGAAGTTCCGGAGATGCGTGCCAGCAGCGTGGGGCGTTGGTCATGAAGCAGCGAAATCGCCGCCAGCGTTGAACTGAGCACGACGCCCGGCCGCAGCGTGGCGGCCTCCACCAGCGCCTCGTATTCCTTGATAATGCGCAGGCGCGCAATTGCCGTCACCACGTCCACGCCTTCAGTCCGCGGCGCCTGGCGCATGTAGGACAACAAAGTTTCATCCACTTCAAACGGTACGCTTTTCTTGAGCTTCCAGCGCAGCATGGGAATGGCTTCGTCCGCCGAGCGCGGAAAATCATCGAAGTGCTGCACAAACACGCGAATCACCGGATCGGGCAGGATCAGCGCCACGTCCTCGTCCTTCGCGCCCAGCCGCAGGCATATATTGGTCACCGCCGATTTTACGGCCGCGGCATTTACAAGGTTTGTTTCGATGGCGGAGGGTACGATCGCGCCTTGCGGCAGGTTCTCCACGGCGTATCCGCCTAGCGAACCCGTTCGTGTAAAGCGCGCCGCAGCCACTTGACCGGGCATAAATTCCACCGCGAGCGGCGGGTGCGGGGTCGCTTCCATCCAGCGCGAAATGCGCCGCACCAGATTGCTCTGGAAAATCCCTTCCGAATATGCGGTTGTACTACTCAACGAAGGTCACCTTGTTGATCTCGCGCAGCGTGGTGATGCCCGCGCGAACTTTCGCCATGCCGCTTTGGCGCAGCGTAATCATACCTTCTTCAATGGCCGCGCGCTTGATCTCGCTGGTGGGACGACGGTCCACGATCATTTCGCGGATGTGGTCGCTCAAGTCCAGCAGTTCGCAGATCGCCGTGCGTCCGTGGTACCCCGTACCGGAGCATTCCAGGCAGCCTGCGCCTTCCGCGAACTTAAAGCTCGCGATCGTGGCGGGATCAATGCCGGACTCCCGAAGTTCCTGCTCGCTGTGCTGTTTAGGCCGCTTGCAGCTTTCGCAAATCACGCGCACCAGCCGCTGCGCCAGGATGCAATTCAACGCCGAAACGAAGTTGTAGGGCTCGACGCCCATGTTGATGAAGCGCCCGATCACGTCTGTAACGTTGTTTGCGTGCACGGTGGTGAACACCAGGTGGCCGGTCAACGCGGACTGGATGGCGATCTGCGCTGTTTCCTGGTCGCGGATTTCGCCGACCATGATCTTGTCTGGATCGTGACGCAAAA
>CAYOOS010000788.1:0-2089 GCA_964405585.1 uncultured Acidobacteriaceae bacterium
TTGCCCTTGCGTGGCACACGGGGCTGCGCGCCGGGGAATTGCTCGCCCTAACCGTCAACGATTTGGATTTTGACCGCAAACTAATCCTTCCCCGCAGGCAGGTAGACGACTCTACCCGCCTGTTGCGGGAACTTAAAACGAGGAAGTCCAAATCGCCTGTAGCGATGGCCCCTGCATTGGAAGTTTCGCTTCGGAAGTACCTCAACACGTGGCAGCGTAACGCGAGCGGGCTTCTGTTCCCCAATCGGGTTGGACGGCCGCGCAAGCGGCAATACGTGGTGAAGTTTGGACTCAAGCCCGTTCTGCGGAAGCTGGGGTTACCCACCAAGGACGTGGGTTTGCACGCCTTCCGTCACGGGCTGGGTACCGCACTTTCTGATAATGGAGTGTCGCCCAAAACTGTGCAGGCAATCTTGCGGCACACGGATATCCAGACGACATTCCGCTACTACGTCCACAGCGACACGGATGCGCAGCGGAGTGCGCTGGCGGCAATTGGTACAAATGTGCCAATTGGTACAACGAATCAAGGTTAAGTGCTTTTGTATCGGAAAGTTCTGGTAGGGGCGGTGGGGATCGAACCCGCGACCCTCGACTCGTCCGGTTCCATCCGAGTGAAAGAGATTTCGGTCCAATTGATTGGACTTCAGTCCAACTACGGTCCAAAACGGACCATTTTTATGCCGGATTCAGCCAACTTAGCCAGGTAAGGCCATTTGAATCATCAGGAGTTATGGAGCGGGCGATGGGAATCGAACCCACGTCCAAAGCTTGGGAAGCGAGAAACAGAAATCGGGACTATGTTTTGAAAAGCGGTGCCGTGCAGTCTGGCGAACCAGTTGATATTTATTCCGATTCGGAGATTCATTTCCGTTCACGAAGGATGGTCGCGAGCACGCGTGGGCTTCGGCGACCGTCGAGCACGGCGAGTACAAGGAGCGGCTCTTCGTCGGGTGCATAGGCGATAAGATAATTGCGTACCGTCTGAAAACGCACTGGTCGTGAGGTGAGATCTCTGCGTTGGTGGCCTTGATGGGGAAAAGGGACGAGCCTGCGAATGGCGTCTAAAATGTCCTCACGGACACGCTTGGCGGCAAGAGGATTGTCTTTGGCAATAAATTCCCAGATGCTGGTTATGTCCGACGCACCGCCAGGGTGCAGCTCAAAACCCCGTTCGGCATTCATTTGGGATTGCGCTGATTGAGAAGTTCATCCTCACGCTGGCGCAGGCTGTCAAAGAAAGCCTCGCCGTCGATAGGCTTCACTCGACCGCTCGTAATGTCATCGTAGCGCCCATCAAGCATTTCGCGTACTTCTGCCACTTCTGTCAGATACCCAGCCAGGGCATCTTCCACGAGGTCGTCGGTCGCGCGGCCACTCTTGGAGGCGAGCTCAGTCAGACGCGACTCTGTCTCAGGCTTAATGTGCACTTCCATGACTGTCAGTTTAGGGACGTGGATTGGTTCTGTCAAAGCAATTGCCGCGAGAAGGAGAGGCCACCCGTTTGTTTAGGAAGACGGCTTTTTTCCAACCCACAGCCCAACCCACAGAGTGCGATGTCTTGTACGACTTACGCGTAGTTTGGCAGTCCCCGCGTGTCTTGTAACTCGTTGTAAAACCTAACCACGCTACGCTGTCACGGCAGAGGTCGCGAGTTCGAGTCTCGTCGTCCCCGCCATTCTTTTCAAGCACTTGCGAAAGATTGGCTTTCTGGCGTGGAAACGAAAAGGAATGCTAGGTAAGGTTCACTTCCCATCTACCGCCGGGGCAGTTTGAGTCTGTTCTGCCAAGATCATCCTGACTACTTTCGTTTGCGCCTCTCTCCTTGCAGTGGTTACGCATGCATGCAGGTATCGAGGGTTATTCGGCTGCTGGCGTAACACAGATACCACCGAATTCTGGACGGCTGAAAACCGTCAAAAGGTGGCTTCGCTCCCGCCCACCATGATTTATTGCCCAGGTGCTCGTTTACTATCCTCATTTTGCGCATCTCGTCACTTTTCTTCCGCTTGTTGCGTCTCTTGTACGAAAGCCGCACCTTTTCGTAGCTTTACCAGCGATCGTGCGGAGTGGATTCTCTTGCACACCC
>CAYOOS010000789.1:0-2086 GCA_964405585.1 uncultured Acidobacteriaceae bacterium
TGATGGGAGAAATCGTAGTTGATGACCCACTCGTTCCAGTTGAGCTGGAACCAGTCGAAGTACAAGGCCATACGGGAAAGCAAGCCAGCGGCTTCGCCTGCCGCCTGCGGAGTGGGATCGAACGTCACCCAGCCGCTTCCCGGGAAATATGCTTCCACCCAACTGTGGGCGTCGCTGGCGCGCACGATGTAGTCGCCGGCGACGTCGTTGAATTCGCCTGGCAGGAAGCCGTTCACTTCACGCGAAGGTATATTCAGCGTGCGCAACATGATGGCCATGGCGGAAGCGAAATATTCGCAATGCCCCGCGCGAGTCTCGAAGAGGAAATGAGCCAGCGGATCGCCGCCGGGTTTGCCGGTCAGGTTCAGGGTGTAGGCGAAATTGTCGCGCAGGTAACTTTCCATGGTCACGGCTTTATCAAACGGATTCCCCGCCGAGGCGGTAATCCTCCGGGCTAACTCTGGAATGCGGGGATCGAGCGCGTGCGGAAGCTGCAGGTAGGTATCGCGAATCTCCTGAGGATAAACGGAGCCTGCGGAGCGGGCTTGCACGGGCCGCGACTGCGGGAGTATGGAAATGCCTTCGTAGCGGATCTGCGAATAATTGTGGGATCTGTTGAAAATAGACCCCGTGGAATCCAGGTACAGCGCACTATTGCGAACGGAATCGTAATAGGTGGCAGCTTCGGAGAAGAAGTTGCCGCGCATCCTTACCACCTGCGCGGGCGCAAACAGCGCGTCACTCGCGATGGGTTGCAGCAGGATGGTGAATTGAATCTCCGTGGCGCGTGGGGCCACAAAATCCTTGCGGTTCGCCAGATTGATCCAGCCATCTTGGGCGGGAGATTGAATTCTCCGGTCCGGCTCGTTATTGGACCAGCGTTTGCCGTCAAAATTGCTCAACGCGATGCCGCGCCACCGCAACATCGGATAATTGACCGGCGACCCCGTGCGCACTCGCATCACCACCGAACTGTTCTGCTTGATCTCGCCAATCTGGCCGAGTTCCACATCATCGGTGAAGCCGCTCATCAGTGAGGGCTGAAAGCCTCCTCGCGCGAGATACCCCGCGCTGAATCGCGGGAAGAAAAAGAACAACATGGAGCCGAACGTGATGCCGCCAATCGCCACGCTCAGCACAGCGAGCGCCAGGGCGCGGTGGAATCGGTTTTCGGCTGTCGATCGCGCCTGCAACGGGGGAAAGACCGCGCCAGTGGCGCCGCGGCGAATCTCGAGGCCAACAAAAGTGGCCACCGCAAAAAGCAAAAACGCCAGAAAGAAAAACAGGAAGTGGGTGTCCACGGTGAAGACGGCGGCGGCCAGCAGCGCGGCAAACGCCAGCATCGCCAGGAAGATGGCATCGCGATCCGTCACGGCGCTGTAAAGCCGCAGCACCATGACGAACAGAAGAAAGTGGACAGAGGCCAGCAGCGCGGCGTAAATCGTGGGATTACCGTTGCCCTCGGCCAGCGAACGGGAGAAGAACAGCACATCCGCGGGAATAATCAACATGTAGCCAAGTACGAAACGTGTGGCGGTGGTTTGTCGCAATTCCGCGGGATAGCCGCGCCACCAGCGGATTCCTTTAAAGAGAATTAACAGCGGCGCAACAATGTTGCTGATGGCGTCGAGCTTCCCTGTGGCCACCAGCGCCAGCACGCTCGATAGGACAAGGAAAAACAGGGCCGTGCGATAGAAGCGATCGGCCGGGAGCGAAGTTCCAGAAGATGCGGCGGGAGAGGCCATGGCGCAGCTTCCAGAATAGCATCGGGCGAGCGTGGACCGGATGGCGGGCAACGAAAGGGTTATCCCGAGCGGCAGCGGGGGGTAAGAGTCCAGGAGGCACCCGGGGACGCCGACGATTTTTGGCTTGGTCAAGAATCCAGAGCCGCGCGGGCAATTTTGTGCGTCAGGTTAGAGATGGGAACAGAGGAGATCTCTCCCAGCGAGAGGATTCTCGCCCAGCCATACTGTTTGGGGTTGGTGTAGTGATCGTGCACTTGGGGGCCCTGGTTGGCCTCGCCCAGCGCGCGCACCAGTTGCAGAATGCCCAGCGCGCTGACGCTCATGCCCAGCGAGTGATCGCG
>CAYOOS010000790.1:0-2082 GCA_964405585.1 uncultured Acidobacteriaceae bacterium
CGTATTCATCGTCACGAGCCGGGAGAGCAATCATGACCTTGAGTCCAGCAGAGTGAAGGGCAGGGGAAAGTTCGGCAATGAACTGGCGGAAGTCGGGCTGGCTCTTTAGAGGTACTTCCTCAAAATCGACAACGATGCCCGCCTGGTGGCCCTGCACGGCATATTCGACGACATCGGCGATGAGATGGTGACGCGAGGCGGGATTGGCGAGGAGTTGGGCAAGTTCCTTTTCGCGCCAGACCACGCCGTCGTAATTGTTGAGCAAACCCATCATGGGAAGTTCGATGGGAGGATTCAGAGAGCGCATCCATTGGTGGAGCTTGTCCTGTTTGAGGCGCGTGAGAGCCTCGGCAGGGGGAACCTTTACGGTTTGATTGCGCTCGTAATCCACGACGGTGATGGCACCATCGGCAGAGACGGCGTGAAGCTGCTCTGGCATGAGCAAGTCAATGTCTTTGTAATGCTTTTTGAGAGAAGCGAGGCTGTTGGGATCCCAGCTTACGAAAAACGCGGCGCGTAGAGGGTCATAGGCGGCGGGAATCTGGCCGATATGGGCTACGCGGGTGTGGCGGCCTTCGCGGAGCACGACGGGCTTGAGGAGTTTGCGTTTGATGGAGTGATAGACGGGCCGCGTGTCCGGGAGAAGCGAGGAAGGCAGCTCGACGCTTCCGGCGATGGTCACAAAGAAATAGACCAGGAGAAGAGTGAGCAAGGCGCCGCTGATCTCCAGGACGCGGCGAGTGCGGCGCCAGCGGACTTTCTCCGAGTCATAGAAAATCGGCCTGCGTTCTTTCATGAAGCGTGGAGGCTGCCCGGCGCAGGGGGGTGTCGCGGGAAGCGCAGTACTCCGTCAAGTCAAGTAAGGTCGAACTACTATATTGTAAGATGCGGAACAAGGATGAAGCGAATTTTATCTAAAGCGATTTACCCCCTGCTGGCGGGGGTGTGCCTACGGATGGTGATGGTGCTGAAGTTTCCGGCTGGCGCGGGGGACACCGTCATCTATGAGCAGTTGGCGACGAACTGGGTGAAGCACGGGAAATACGCGATGGACATCGGCGGACAGGCGGTGCCGGTGGACCTGCGCATGCCGGGGTATTCGGCGTTTTTGGCGATCGTTTATGCGCTGACAGGACACACGGGGGAAAACGCGCGGTTGGCGGTGATGCTGGCGCAGGTGGTGGTGGATCTGGCGGGTTGCGTGGTGATTGCGGCGTTGGCGGCGTTTCTGGTCTCGCTGTATTCGCGGCAGGCAAATCGAGGGAGAACATTCCTGGCCGCGTTGTGGCTGGCGGCGTTGTGTCCATTCACGGCAAATTATGTAGCGGTGCCGCTGACGGAGGTGTGGGCGACGTTTCTGACGGCGGCAGCGCTGGTGATCCTGGTGATGTTGGCGGCGGAGGTGCGTGGAGAAGGGCGGGAGTGGCCGCGCCGAGAATGGATGAGCGGGAAAGGGTACTGGCGATGGGCGGCGCTGGCAGGATTCGTGGTGGGATTGGGGACGTTGTTTCGCCCGGAGGCTCCGCTGCTGCTAGGGACCACCTTGATGTTGTTAGGGCTGTGGATGTGGTGGCGAGGAGAGACGAAGAGATTCGTGAAGACCGCGGCGCTGATGCTTTGTGCTTGCGTGGTACCGCTGACGCCGTGGATCGCGAGGAATGCCGTTAGCCTGCATGAATTCCAGCCGCTGGCGCCGAAAGATACGATGCTGCCGGGCGAGTTGAATCCCACGGGATTCATGGCGTGGGAGCGCACTTGGTTGTTCCGCGTGCGCGATTGCTATCTGGTGCCTTGGAAACTGAATGATGATGAGATTCAACTGGAAGATATTCCGGCGGAGGCGTTTGATACGGCGGAGGAGCAGGAACGGGTCGCGGCGGTGCTGGAGGTATACAACGACGATTTGACGCTGACGAAGGATGAGGATGATGTGTTCGCGCAGCTGGCGAGGGAGCGAACGGCGCGGCATCCGCTGCGGACGTATGTGTGGATACCATTGCGGAGAGCGGTGCGCATCTGGTTCACGCCGCGGATTGAGCTGTTGCCGGTGGCGGGACACGTGTTTCCGCTGGGGTATATGTC
>CAYOOS010000791.1:0-2079 GCA_964405585.1 uncultured Acidobacteriaceae bacterium
ACAATCGCGAGTATGCTTGCCATCAAAGCGCACGGAAAATCATTCTTCGCGGCCTGCAACCTCGCCGAGGTTAGTGCCCGGGGATATTTCCGCGCCAGAGTTTTTCAGGAGAACTCATGTACCAACCCGAAGCGTACGCCGCTGCACTTTTTTTCATGATCGTCAGTATGGTTTGTTGGGGTTCGTGGGCGAACACCATGAAACTCACCCCGGGCTTCGCCTTTCCTCTTTTCTACTGGGATTACCTGATTGGCATCGTTCTAGGTGCTCTGCTCTGGGGATTCACCCTCGGCAGCTTTGGAAGCGCCGGATTGCCTTTTCTTGCGGACGTCAAGGGCGCACACTCGGAACAAATCCTCTACGCGCTGGCCGCGGGAATCGTATTTAACGTTGCGAACTTGCTCCTTGTGGCCGCTATCGAAATTGCGGGTCTCGCCGTCGCGTTTCCAATTGGTATCGGCCTGGCTCTGGTTGTGGGTGCGCTGATGAATTACTTGATCTCGCCAAAAGGGAACCCGTTCCTGCTGTTCGGCGGCATCGCCCTCGTGTTGCTGGCAATCGTGTTTGACGCCATGGCTTACAAAAAACGCGAACTGGAAAAGCAATCAGTCAGCGCGCGGGGCATTAAGATCAGCATCGTTTGCGGCATCCTGATGGGCTCGTTTTATCCCCTAATCGTCAAAGCCACCACGGGTAAGGCCGCACTTGGGCCCTACGCCGTGGCGCTCTTCTTCTGCATCGGCGCCGTTCTGTGCGCCTTGCCATTGAATTTCTACTTCATGCGCAAACCGCTGACCGGGGCCGCTTCGGTCACCATGAAACAGTTCTTCGCAACGAACTCTGCCTTCCATCTGTGGGCCGTTCTGGGCGGACTCATCTGGTGCACCGGTACCACCTTCAACTTTGTCGCATCCCACGCGCAATTGATCGGACCGGCAATTTCCTATGCGCTCGGCCAGGGCGCCACCATGATTTCCGCCATCTGGGGCGTGTTCATCTGGAAGGAGTTCGCGAAGGCTCCCGCCGCTTCACGCCGTTTCATCCCCCTGATGTTTGCTTTCTTCCTGATCGGGCTGGCCGCCATTGCGGTCGCGCCGCTGTATCATTGAGCCGCGGGCTCACGGAGTGACGCTGATCGTCTTGCCGGAATAAGTCACGCTCTTGTCGGCGGTTTCTGTGAACCCTCCGCCGGCTCCGTGGCCTTCGCGCACGAAAACCACGCGGAACGTGCGATCTTTCAGCATTCCCGGGAAAGCTCCCTTGCGCTCGCCAATGGTGAGCGTCTGCTTGTCGTTATTCCAACGAAATCCGATGGTCGCGTACGCGCCCGCCTCGTAGTTGTACGTATCGTTCTCGTCCTCATAGAGCGTGAAATCGCCATCTCCGCCGCGATACACGCGAATCTCCAGTGGATCGGCGGGCTTCTCGGCGGCGTACTGCTCCTCCGGGCCAAGCGGCAGAATCGCCCCGGCACGGACGAAAAACGGCAAGCGCTCCAGCGGGGCGGGAGTATCAATAGCCTGCCCACCCTTCGTCAACGCGCCAGTCCAAAAGTTGTACCAGCCCGCGGCAGGCAGATACATGTGCCGAGTCGTTGCACCGGGTTCCGTCACGGGGCTCACCAGCAACGAAGGCCCAAACAAGAATTCGTCGCCGGTATTCTGCGCGCGAACATCCGTCCGGAAGTCCATCACCAGCGGCCGCATGATAGTCCCTCCCTCGCTGGTCACCTTCCACGCCTGCGAATAAATGTAAGGCATTAAGCGGTACCGCAACCGGTCGTAGTCCGTAAGGATCTTCTGCGCCTCCGGCCCATAGGACCAGATTTCGTTCTGGTTCGTCGTGCGTGTGCCGTGTGCGCGAAAGATCGGGCAGAACGCGCCAAACTCGAACCAGCGCACATACAACTCGCGATAAGCAGGATCATCCGGATTCGCGTCCACGAATCCCCCTATGTCCGTCGTCCAGTAAGGAATCCCAGACAGTGCCAGATTCAATCCGGCGGGGATCTGCCTCCGAAACGTTTCCCAATTGGGATTCACGTCGCCAGACCACACCGCCGCAGAGTTGCGCTGCAGC
>CAYOOS010000792.1:0-2074 GCA_964405585.1 uncultured Acidobacteriaceae bacterium
AACAATTACCTCGACGTTCGCAATGAAACCCATTTCCAGAATCAAGGCACGATGCGCATTGACCATAACTTCTCCGATGGCGACACGCTATTTGGACGCTACTCGATCGGACAGGAGAATGGATTTTCTCCCAGCAGTGGCAACACTTCCACGACGGAAGATCTTCCGGGATTCGGGGCGAATTTCAACAACCGATCCCAGCAAGGAGTAATTTCCTGGAATCACATCTTTACGGCGAGCAAAGTGAACACCACATCGATCGCAGTGTCCCGTCTGTCGATGGACCGCACATCGCAAAACGACGCCGTAAACGACATCGTCGGCGAACTGGGGATTCAGGGCGTGGGTTTCGGCGGCGATAACGCGTGGGGCGCACCGTGGTTTGCCGTGCAAGGTTACACGGGAATTGGCGACACCTACATAGCCACGCCAATGCACATGTGGAATACGACGTACGAAATCCGCGACATGTACGCCTGGCAACTCGGGCGGCATGCCATCAAGTTTGGCGGCGATTATCACTGGTATACCTGGCCCATGTGGGGCTTCTTTCAGAATCGCGGCTACTACCAGTACACCAACGGATACACGACCGACGAAGGTTTCAACGACGGCACCGGCTCGGCGCTGGCGAGCCTGCTGCTGAGCCTGCCAACCGTGAAGCAACGTCAGGCGGGAGTCCCGCAGATGAATCTGAAGAACTGGGGAGCGTCCTCGTTTGTGGAGGATGCGTGGCAGGTTACGAGCACGACGACGCTCACCCTGGGGCTGCGCTACGAATTTATGGCCCCGCTGTGGGACAAGGACAACACCAACACGAACCTTATTTTCAAGGACGGCGTTCCCTGGGTTTTTGTGGGAGGGGAGAACGGATACCCGAAAGGATTGATGTACGCGAATACTCATAATTTTGCGCCGCGACTCGGCATTGCCAAAAACCTGCCAAATCGCGGACTGGTATTCCGCGCGGCATACGGGATTTTCTACACGCCAGTGGACCTGAACACCTGGTGCAATGAGCGGCACGACGTGCCTTACGTTTTTCCGGAAACCCAGCAGGCGGATAGTTTCACGCCTCCGGCGGCGCTGTTCGCAAGTGGAATGAACTTCGGAAAGCCCGTTCTTGGCAAGGGAACTTTGACGCCAACGACCGTGAGCTTTACGGGATTTGATCCGCACGCGCCGGCGGAGTACGTCCAGCAATGGAACGCCGCCGTGCAAAAGAGTTTCGGCAGGGATACCTCGGTGGAAATAGGTTATCTTGGCGCACGCGGGTTTCACCTGCAACGCGCCGATTTGATCAACAATCCGCCTCCGGGGCCGGGTCCCCTGGGACCCAGGCGTCCCTACAAAACGCTTTCGTTCCTGCCCGGTACCACTTTGCCGAAAAGCAGCGCGCCGGATGCGGTCATCCAGAGTATGACCTTTCCGGTCAGCACCATCAATCTTCTGACAAACACCGCGCAGAGTTGGTACGACGCCGGCTATATAAACGTGCGGCGGCGTTACTCTCATGGCCTCAGCTTCTTGGCCAACTACACATATTCAAAGAATTTGACCAACGCGCCGGATTTCCGGTCGCCGATGGATGAATCCGCAATCGCGCAAAATGACAGCGACCTGAACGCCGAAAAAGGGCCGGGATGCGACGTTCGCCAGCGTTTCGCGTTGAGCGCGGTGTACGCTGTTCCCACGTACCAATATGCGGAATGGACTCGTCTGCTGACGCAAAATTGGAATTTCTCGACGATTTACCAGGTCCAGACGGGCATGCCTTTCACGATCTCCGTGTTCGGCGATACCGCGAATGCCGGCACCGTGCTGGGCGAGAATCCCATTCGTGCCAATTCCACTGGCGAGCCGATTTTTGGGCCGGGAACCCACACGGCCGCGGAGTGGTTCAATCCAGGGGCTTTTGCCACACCGCCTGCCTACACCTTCGGAGACGTCGGGCGCAACTCCGTCTACGGACCGGGGCTCCAGACCATGGATCTGGCCCTGGTGCGCGCGTTCCGGCTTACCGAAAGGACGAATTTCCAGTTTCGCGTCGAGGCGTTCAACGCGTTGAACAAAA
>CAYOOS010000793.1:0-2067 GCA_964405585.1 uncultured Acidobacteriaceae bacterium
TCCATCGACCACGGTGTAGTTGAACTTGCCTTCTTCGGGCTCGAACTGCGCCCAGGAAATACCCACGAGCACGGTGTTCATGTTGTCCGCGACGACTTTTGGCCAGATGGGTTCCATCATGGTCAGACTGGTCGCCGCGTTGTTGGTGAGTTCTCCCGCGAGAGCCAGAAAGGGCTTGCCATCCACGATCAGTTGGGTGGCAGTACCCTGTTTCTGCAAGTGCGGCGCGCCAGCAGCGGTTTGTGCGTTGGCGGAGATCGCCAGCCCAGCGGCACATACCAACAAAGCTAACGCGGGAATTGCATTCATTTTCATTCGCATATTTCGCTCCAGTTTGATACTTCGACAGAGAAAGACGTCATGCGTGCCGTCTACTGTTCGCCTTCATTGTGCCCATGTTGTCTCGGCTGCTGACTCGGCGGTCGGCAAGAGAACAGAGACTCTTTCCATCGATCTAATAGACGTCAAGCGTTACGCGCAGAACCACGGGTTCTGAAGAGAAGTCGAGGCCCCAGTCCGTTTCGTCGCCATTCAAAATGCGGATGGGCTTGAAGATGCCATTTTCGTAGGCTCCCTCCTCGACGCGCAGGAATTGCCGGTGCTGCCATTTACCGTCGATCAGGGCCGATGGATTCTGTTCGCTTCCTTCCACGATATGCTGAGACTTGCGTTGCTGCTCGGTGCCGGCCGGCCGGAAGTCGACACGGCAAAAGTATCCTGTCACCAGAAACTGGTTGTCTTTCAGCTGAGCAACCAGAGCGCGCTCCGTCGGCTTCGGGTTTCCCGCGCCACGATTGTTCCGGGCCGCTCCAAATGAAACGACTGCATTCCAGGAGCCGAACGGCAGGGTCTGGGTTGCCTTGCCCTGCTCTTCGGCCACGGCCTGGAGCTTGCCTTCAAAGTTGAGCCGGGCAATCTCCCGCTGCATCGGTCCGATCAACTTGTAATTCATTGCCCAGGGAATCAGGAACTCCTCTTGCGGCCTGGAATCATCTGCCTGATTCGTGGACCGATCAGCCGCTCTGTGGGTGTAATCCAATCCGAATGGGGCGAAGCCAATGGTCTGAAGTCCAAGCGCGGAGAAGAAGAAGCGGGCCTTGTCGGGACCACCGGTCTCTGGCACAAACAGGGCATTGTCGTCGCGGTGATACAACTCCAGAACCTTCAAATACGCGGCGGGATCGTTCTGGTAATCGTCCGGCGCCAGAATATCCAGCGCCGGCGCAGCGACTTTCCAGATAGCGAGCACATTGTCTGTGGGGCCGCCGCTCTCGTAATTGCCGGGAACGCCCGGCTGGCCGGCAGCGCCGGGCTTGATGGGGTCGCGCAAAGCCGCGTTGGCATACAGAGGCAGGGGATATGCAGACTTCCCGGCAGCGGCGACTTGTCCGATATAGTTCGCAACCGACCAGGCGTGGAAGTATTCATCCGCGTCGGGACCAAAGGCTTGCTGCCAGCTCGGGGTGGCTGAGGCGGTTTTGACGTGCATGGCGGCAAGGAGTTCGGGCGGCACTGGCGCTTCAAAGAGCTTCTGCGCGGCCGGTGAGAAATCGCGGACGCTGCCCCAGGCGCCGGCTTCATTCTCCACCTGGACCATGAGCACGGTGCGCTGCGGGTCCGTTTCCTTAAGGTGTCGCAGGAACGCGGTGAAAGCAGTCTTGTCCGCTTCGAGAGAAGCGGCAGAGTGAGGGGAAGGCGAGTCCACAGCCTGGCCATTCCTGTCGAGCATGTGCGGATAGCGGGCGGGGTCCAGCTTCATCCATTCGGGCATGTAATGCTGGCTGCCGTTTTTCCATGTGGCAAACCACAACAGCACCAGGTGAACCTGATGCTGACGAGCCTCACTCAGCAGCGTGTCAATCATCGTGTAGTCGAACTGTCCTGGCTTGGGTTCGAACTGCTCCCAGTAGATCGGCATTTCCACCGTGTTGACGTGCAGAAACTCCATGGCAGGCCATACTTTCGGGAGCTCGACCGGCCACGAACTGGAGTTGTGCACCTGCGCGCCCAGCATCAGATAGGGCGCATCGTCCACGAACAGAGCGAAGCGTCCGTCCTTTTTCACTA
>CAYOOS010000794.1:0-2066 GCA_964405585.1 uncultured Acidobacteriaceae bacterium
TAGAGTGGGTTGCACGGGAGCCGCTAGTTTCAACGGAGATTCGGGCATTCCCCGACGTGCGAATGGCGCTATTTCGACAAGTGTCTTCACCACGTCGTTCTCGCGCCCAGGTAACGGTTTTGTGGAACTTCTTTTCGCGAGCTCAGCGTAAAGCAGCATCGTCCGTGAAACACCCACGCGAACTTGACATGGCCCCTGGCGTGCCTCTCAACCAAAGTGCTCGCGAGCCGCGACTGCGAAATCTCCGGGTGCAGAATCGAGCGTGCGGGGACCACGTTCACGCCGGGCGAGGCAAGGAGAGTGAAGAATGAAATACCGGAAGCTGGGAAATACGGGGCTTATCGTAAGTGAGGTGGCTCTCGGGACGATGCAGTTCGGCGGCAAGATGAATATGGGCAACCTAGGCCAGGAGCAAACCACGCAGATGGTGCAACTGGCTCTGGACAGAGGCATCAATTTCATTGATACGGCGGACGTCTACAGCCTGGGTGAGAGCGAAACGCTGTTGGGTAACGCCTTGAGGGGCATCAGAGAAGAAATCGTCCTGGCAACCAAAGTCCGGCTTCCCATGGGTGAAAACTTCAATCGGAGTGGCGCTACGCGCGTGAACATCATGCGCGAAGTCGAGGGGAGTCTGCGGCGATTGCAAACCGACTATATCGACCTCTACCAGGTACACGGATGGGACAGCAATACGCCCTTAGAGGAGACGCTGAGGACCCTGAACGACCTCGTCCGCCAGGGAAAAGTGCGCTATATCGGCCTCTCCAACCTGATGTCCTGGCAGGCTGCGACAGCGGTGATGCTCCAGGAGCGTCTTGGCATTGAAAAATATGTGACGGCTCAGATGTACTACAGCCTCGTCGGCCGGGGACTTGAATACGAATTCCAATCATTCGCCGAGTACCACCACATCGGTATTCTGGTCTGGAGCGCACTGGCCGGCGGGTTCCTCAGCGGCAAGTACAGCCGCGACAATCCGGCGCCCGGCGGGACGCGCTTTGCGGAGGCCGGGCAGTTCGTGCCTTTCGATAGAGAAAACGGTTACAAGATCGTCGATGTATTGAAGGAAGTGGCCAAACGGCACGACGCGAGCGCAGCGCGGGTGGCCCTGGCGTGGGTGCTGGGACGTCCCGCCGTGAGCAGTGTGATAGTCGCTGCCCGAAAACCTGAGCAGTTGGAAGACAACATCCGGGCCGTTGACCTGCAGCTCTCGAGCGAGGATGTGCGGCTACTCGACGAGATTTCAGACCCAGGTGTTCCCTATCCGAAGTGGATGGTCCTTCAACTGGACACGGCGGAAGACCCGCGCCCGAAAGTGCTACACCCTGAAGAGTACGGAGAAGACGTACGTTGGAAGGACCTTCGGGGCAGCCGGTGGTCCGGCTGAGTACACAGCATTCGCGGCGGCAGCTTGCAACGACGTTAAGAAACTATGCGGTGCGCACCGCCGGTTCTTGAGCAGCCCACCGCGTGGCCAGAGGACCTTGCCGCATCCTGCGTTCAGAACAGGAGCTTCAGGGCCAGTTGCAATGATCGCGGCCCTCCAATCTGATACAGCGGATTGAGGCCGCCATTTTGGCCGCCGCTTCCGAGCGATGCTCCCAGCATCTGCGTTGTCGTTCGTGGCGCCGAATCCGCGCAGGGCATTTCGTCCCAGATCTCCCTGCACCGCCTCGGCAGGTGTGGGGAATGCCGCTGGATTGATTTCCTTTCCACCGGCTACGTTTGGATCTGCAATCCAGAGCGGCACACCGGGAACCAGGTTCGGGCCCCGAAGGCAACCGACAAAATACAGCCGAAGGGATCCAGTCCGGTGACCACATTTACCGGGGGCGCCGTTCGACCGTAAACGATCGAATCCGTCGACCAGTTTCCAAAGATCGACCTCCATATTCTGCCGCCCAGGGCGGGAATGTCATAGGAAATTGCGCCTGAAAACGTGTGCCGGGTGTCGTAGTCTGAGGCCCTGGCGTGAGATCTTTGGATTCTTATCAAACAGCGCCTGAATCGTGTCGTGGTGCTCATCGAGCAAGGTTCTGATCTGCTTCCGCTGGTTCGTGGTG
>CAYOOS010000795.1:0-2062 GCA_964405585.1 uncultured Acidobacteriaceae bacterium
ACGGTCGCCGTAGCGAATGAAGTGCTCATTTCCCTCTCCGCGTACCTACTTTGTCCCTTTTGGGAAGAATTTTCCAGTGGCAGAAGTACTGTCGGGTACCAGGACTAGGAGGATGAAACCTGCTACAAATCGCCGTATGAAAGCCGCTATTTGTCAGCGATACGGCCCGCCGGAGGTTGTCCGGATTGAGGACGTGGAAAAGCCTGCCCCGAAGGACAACGAAGTCCTGATTCGGGTGCGCGCGACGACCGTTTGCGCGGCGGATTGGAAGCTGCGAAAGGCCCGCCCATTCTTTATCCGATTCTTCATCGGCATCCGGAAACCGACGAAGGTAAGGATCATGGGGATGGAGTTTGCGGGGACGGTGGAATCAGTGGGCAAAGGTGTAACACGGTTCCGGGCGGGCGATGAGGTATTCGGAGGGACTGGTTTCCGGTTCGGAGCGCATGCGGAATATGTGTGCCTGCCGGAGGATGGAAGGCTGGCTCTCAAGCCGGCCAACATGACATTCGAGGAGGCCGCGGCGGTACTGTTTGGCGGGTTTTCGGCTTTGAGTTTTCTGCGGCGGGGGAAGATCGAAGCGGGACAGAGGGTCCTTATTTATGGCGCGTCGGGGAGCGTTGGGGTGTTCGCGGTGCAACTGGCGAAATATTTCGGCGCACACGTGACGGGGGTATGCAGCACGGCGAATCTGGAGATGGTGAAATCGCTCGGGGCCGATGAAGTAGTGGATTATACGAAGGATGACTTCTCGAAGGCCGGGAGGGTGTATGACATGGTCTTCGACACGGTGGGGATGAGCGGGTTTTCGAGGAGCCTGCGGTGCCTGAAACGGGGCGGTTTCTATGTTCTGGTGGGAGGATCGGGCAATGTGCTGGGGATCCTGGTAACGATCGTGCGAAGCACCTGGGCGTCGTTCAGAGGGACCGCGAAGGTGATCAGCGGAATGGCTACGGGCTCGCACGAGGACCAGATGTTCTTGAAGGGGCTCATCGAGGCGGGGAAGCTACGGACGGTGATCGACAGGAGGTATCCGCTGGCGGAAATCGCGGAAGCGCACCGGTACGTGGAGGCCGGACATAAGAAGGGGCACGTGGTGATTGTGGTCGGGTAGCGGCTGGGCTGGCAGCAAAGAAATGTTCACCACGGAGACACGAAGACACGGAGGAAAACAAAGTCAAAGGCGAGACCGGAGCTCACGGAGTTGGCGGAGGGCACGGAGGGGTTAAGTTCTCGGGATTGTCCTGGTAGCTTCTTTGGGCGACGGGGCGAAAAAGAGTATGTCACGCAAAAGCGCAAAGACACGCCCCTTTGCCTTAGTAGCCTAGCCTTGGGACCGCTGCCGGGGGACAGTGATAGAGTACTTCGGATGGGCAAGATTTTGCTGCTTGTGTTGCTGCCGGGCTTGAGGCTTTGGGCGGCGGATGAGATGACGGTTTACGATCTGCTGGCGCCAGACACGCATTCTTTCGATATTGTTTACGATGTGTCGGCGAGGACGGCGGGCGCGGCTTACTTCTTCAATCCGATCCGGGCGGGATCGACGGCGTCGAAGGAGCGGGTGGTGGATCGCGCTTCGGGCAAGCCGCTGACTTTCACGACTGTCGACGGGAAGACGGCGAAGGCATCGGGCGCGATGGATGCCAGCACGCCGGACGATGCGCAGTTTCTGCGGGTGGCGCTGGCGAGGCCGGTTCCGAAAGGGGCGGAGACGCGGATTCGCATTTATAAGACTTACACGGATGCGGCTTCCTATAACGCGACGGCGGCCGGATTGGTGTTCGAGCGTCCGCTGGGGATTAAGCGCAATGTGGTAATTCTGCCGAAGGGGTACGAGCTGACGGGTTCCGCGTCGCCGGCGATCGTATCGACGGACCCGGACGGGCGCCTTCGGCTCAGCTTTGTCAATGACCGCGACGATCAACTGCCGGTGCGCATTACGGCGCGGAGGCTGCCATGAAGCGCATGCTATTGCTGTTGTTGCCGGTGCTGGCATGGGGGCAGTTTCATCGCGCCGAGCAGGATCGCGAGATCCGCTATTGGCTGCTCGATCCGGCGACGC
>CAYOOS010000796.1:0-624 GCA_964405585.1 uncultured Acidobacteriaceae bacterium
CAAAAGATACCCGATCTGCGAAGCCCATGAACTCTTATATGTCTTGCGGAGAAACTTCACAATCTCCATCGCCAACCCTTCGCAGATCTTCAAGGCAATATTGCCCACGAACCCATCGCAAACAATCACGTCTACCTTGCCGGAAAACAGGTCCCCGCCTTCCACGTTGCCGACGAAATGCACCGGCAGGGCTTTAAAGCGATCGTAGACGGCGCGCGTCAATTCATTCCCCTTGATCTCTTCCTCGCCGACGGAAAGCAAACCCACGCGCGGCTTGCGGCTTCCGAAGGTGACCCGGTAATAAATCTCGCCCATGACTCCGAACTGCAACAGGTGCTCGGGCTTGGAGTCCACATTCGCGCCCACATCCAGGAGCACCGAAACGCCGCCCCTGGCATTGGGAAACGGCGCCGCCAGGGCTACGCGGTCCACCGAAGGCAGCGTCCCCATGATGAACTTTGCCGTGGTCATCACGGCGCCGGTATTGCCCGCGCTTACAAACCCGTCGGCCTTGCGTTCCTGCACCAGCCGCGCGCCCACATGAACCGAGCTGTCTTTCTTGCGGCGGAAAGCCTGGGCCGGGTGATCGTCCATGGTGATCACCTCGCTGGCCGGAACGATCTC
>CAYOOS010000796.1:634-2060 GCA_964405585.1 uncultured Acidobacteriaceae bacterium
AATGGGCACCGTTGGCCGCGAATGCCTGGCCAATTCCGCGCGAATCACGTTTGGCTGGCCCACCAGGAGGACGCGCACGCCGTACTCCTGCGCCGCCAACACACTCCCCTCCACCTCCGGACGGGGTGCGTGGTCTCCCCCCATGGCATCCACGGCAATTGTGATCATGGGATTCTTCTTCCGCAGACTCCAGGATCGCAGGAGAGGCCGCTATCGGTCGCCCCGGTCAGGATGCGCCTGGTCCGGGCGACGGCCCCTGAGGTCAGCTCCCCCGTGACAACTGACACCCAGCCCCGCTGCTACTTCGTATCGTGAACCGGGCGGCCCCGGTAGTAGCCGCAATGGGCACAGGCATTGTGCGGCTGCTTCATTTCGTGACAGTTCGGACACTTGGCCAGCGCCGGAGCGAACAGATGGTCGTGCGCCCGCCGCTTGCTCGTGCGCGCCTTGGAGTGTCGTCGTTTTGGGTTAGGCATTACACTACTCCTCGTTCTCGCCTCGCTCGCAGTGGCACACAGCGCCGCACCGAACGAGGTCGGGTTCTATGGGCATTCTGCCCGGAAATCTATTGTTTCTTGAGCCAGTCCTGCTTCAGCCGCGCGAGGGGAGCGAGCCGCGGGTCGCTGGAGTGCCGCTCACACCGGCACTGCTCCTGATTGAGGTTTGCCCCACAGTGCGGGCACAACCCCCGGCAATCGCTCTGGCAGATCACTTTCATCGGCAAAGACAGTAACACCTGTTCCTTAAGCACGTCGGCCAGGAACAGGCCTTCTCCTTGGAAAAATCCGATCTCCGTGTCGTCATCTTTCAGCCGCTCCACGTCGTTTGGCGTTCCCTTGAGGAGCGGTTGATAGAAGAGGTCGAAATCCCGGCGCACTTCCTCGATTACGGGTTCCAGGCAACGGGCGCAGACCATTTCGATTTTGGTATGCAAATCGCCGGTGACCCGGATCTGGCCCTCCAGCAACTCCGCCGTGGCATTCACTTCCAGCGGTTCCGCTTGCTTCACTTCGCTAAGGCCGTAATCGATGCTACCCGGAGCATAGCTTTTCCGGATGCGCACTTTGCGCACGGCTAGATCCTTAACGTCAAGGAACATATCTTCGGCGCCTCCGGCGCGTACGCTCATGCCTTTCCATTATTTCGGCACTTCTTGCCTAAGTCAAGAAAACGGGAGAGGGTGAAGGGCGGCTTGCGGCCTGGGGGTCACGGGTGCTTACTAGTACTAGACCCCTGCCGGGCTTAGCGGAAATAGGTGCTGACCACCTTCTCGTAGTCCGCGAAGGCGATTTCCGGGTCCTCGAGCTCGGGATGCCAGGCCTTTTCCCACTCGAAACAGAAGTAGCCCTTGTAGCCGATTTTGCGGAGCGCCTGGATCTGGCGCGAAAGATCTTCCGTCTTCTGGCTGAGTCGGAGGCCGGCGCGC
>CAYOOS010000797.1:0-2053 GCA_964405585.1 uncultured Acidobacteriaceae bacterium
GAGCGATCGGCAATGGACCCGGAAGGGGCACAACCATGGGACCGCGCTAGCCCGTCACTTGGGCTACACGGCGGTCCATTTACACTACAACAGCGGTTTGCACATTTCCGCCAACGGACGAGCATTTGCCAATTTGATCGAGGACCTTCTCAATCAGTGGCCTGCACCGTTGGAAGAGTTTGCCATCGTGACCCACAGCCTGGGTGGCCTCGTTGCCCGTAGTGCTTACCACTACGGCACGGCGGCGGGCCACCGGTGGCCGCACCGTCTGGGCAGACTCATCTTCCTTGGCACGCCGCACCATGGAGTGCCGCTGGAACGCGTAGGGAACTGGGTCAACATATTGCTGCAGATGAGCCATTACACTTCCCCTTTGGCCCGTCTCGGCAAGATTCGCAGCGCCGGCATCACCGACCTGCGTTACGGCAACCTGCTGGATGAAGATTGGCAAGGCCGCGATCGCTTCGAGCATTCCGGGGACCAGCGGCATCCGGTGCCGCTACCCCAAAATGTGCGGTGTTACGCCATTGCAGGCACCACCGAGGCAAAGAGCGCCGACCTGGGTTACTGTCTTCCCGGGGACGGGCTGGTGCCGGTGGGCAGCGCTTTGGGCCGTCATATTGAGCCTGGCCGATCTTTGTCCTTTGCCGAGTCCAGTCAATGGATTGGCTATGGCATGAACCACTGGGACCTGCTCAATAGACGGACAGTGTACGAACAGATCGTGCGGTGGCTCGCGTGAGGGGATCCGGCTCGAACAGCCCGTGCAAACTGTGCAGTTCCGATGAGAATAGTAAGGGCCCTTCACTGCGGCGGCCAGACACCCGGGTCCGATCCCGAGGCGAGTTTCCAGGAAGTGCGATGGATTGAGACCGTGAAGTTGGCTTAGAGACCGCGCTGGTGGGTGAATTGTCCTCGCCCGGATCCGAGACCCTCTAGGGCGTTTGTGGGGAGTACTCTCCCAGAACGCGACTTCCGGCCTGTCGTCGGTCGAATCCGAGCATTCTCCGAGTAGCCAAAAATAACCGGTCCAAATCTGCGTGCACCTCGAATCGGCCCCAGCGGCTTAATATTCAAGCAGTTTGGCCGGTTATTTTGCGCTTAACTGGTCCAATCTGTGCACGCGCCCCTCAACTTACGCATTCGGTTGTGCTTGTCTGCGCTCGGGCATCAGGATTGGCCAGTTGAGCGCGTCAGCCGTGCCCAGAGGGGTCCAGCTTCTCGAAAGTCTGTTGGGACTCAATCCAGACGCTACGGCCCCCCCGCCCTTTGTATGTTTACCCGGCGATGCGACCCTCCGCGTCAACGACTGTGTTTATGAAACCCTGTCCCGTCTCTGTGGTAATCACAAGATTTGCCGAAGACAGCGCGGTATCGAGCTTCAGTTTCCGGGTCGCCCCACTGGTAGATGTCGACTTGCGGCGGTACCTTTCTGCTCTTTAACGCCCGGATCGTCATAGAGCGGATTGAATGCCGCAGTCACAGGTGTTGTGAATGTTTGGTAATAGCAAAGCTATTTCCAATCAGGATGCACAAACATGGTCAGGTTTCCATCCGTGTGCATCCGTAGCTAAATCCACGTTGCCCTGAAGGATCATGGTACACTAACTCAAATCCTTCAGTCTTTCTAGGGAATAAATCGATGTTTGTCTGGAACCCGAAACGCATCTCACCACGCTGGAATCTCTTGCTCCTTTCATTGTTCTTGGTTGAGCCTCTGACCGTGTGGTCCGACTGCTCACCGTCACCCTGCGCTCCCGTGCGCACGGCGGACAGCAGCTACGGGCGGCTGCCGCTCCGCTTCGAGCCGAACCTGGGACAGTTCGACGAGCACGTGCGGTACGTGGCGCGCGCCGCCGGCTACACGTTGTTTCTCGCCGAAGACGAGGCGGTGATGGTGCTCCGCCGGCCGAGCGCGCCCTCACCGATGCTCCTCCCGCAGCGTCCGGATGCGCCGCCGGAAGAGACGCAGGAAGTGGTGCGCATGAAACTGGTCGGCGCGGGCCCCGCGGCCGGGTGGCAGGAGTCTGAAAAACAGGTGGGCGTGAGCAAT
>CAYOOS010000798.1:0-2046 GCA_964405585.1 uncultured Acidobacteriaceae bacterium
CATGGCTTTCTTCCACTCCCGTCTGGCTCTCCTCGCGATCGCCATCGGCCTCCTGATCGTCCTTGCACTCCCCGCAGCCAGCCTCTACTACGAATACTCCGCCGGAGAATCCTGCGCTCGCTGTCATGAAATCCGCTCAGAGCACTCTTCCTGGCAAACTTCCAGCCACCGTGCCGTTTCTTGTGGCGCATGTCACGGCGAAATCCTCACCTTTGATCCCGGCTTCCACCTGGGCAATGTCCGCCGCCTCGTTCAACACATTCGCGGCGCTTATCGCGACCCTATCCGCCTCCGCACCGTGGACGTCAACGCCATGGTCGGCCGCTGCCAGAAATGCCATCAGCAGGAAGCCGCCCAGTGGCAGAACGGCCCGCACGGCCTCACTTATGAAAATGTCTTCCTTGATACCAAACACAACCACAACCGCCTCTTGATGGATGATTGTCTTCGCTGTCACGGCATGTTCTTTGAAGGTGGCATCCGCGATCTTGTCGCGCCACTCAACACCGACGGCCCATGGAAGCTTCTGCCGGCCTCTGTCGTTCACCAACCTGTAGTCCCGTGCCTCACTTGCCACTCCATCCATCGCTTCGGCGACCCGCTCCGCAAAGAGGACGACGATGATTCCAAGGCGAAATTCGCTGGCCGAGAAGAACTCACTCGCCCTTCACTCGCCTTCTTTGACCGCCGCGAACGCCTCAGTTTCTCCGTCACTCTTCTTCCTCTGCCTGCCATGCTTGATTCCGGCAGGCCGGTGAAGATCAGCCCCGATCCGCGCCAGGCCCTCTGCTACCAGTGCCACGCGCCTCTCGCTAATAGGGAAGTGCATTCCGGCGACGACCGCACGCCTGTTGGCGTCCACGAAGGTCTCAGTTGCTTATCGTGCCATCAGAAACACGGCCAGCACACTCGCGCGTCCTGCGCCACTTGTCATCCGCGCCTCTCCAATTGCGGCCTCGATGTCGAAAAAATGGACACCACCTTCGCCACGACCAAGAGCCCTCACAACATTCATTTCGTCAAATGCCAGGACTGCCATCCCAAAGGCATCCCCAAAAAACGCACCACCGCCGACGCCAGTAACCCCGTCCATTCCCTGTAGTCTCTGGGTCGGCACCTGTACCTCACCCCTTCAGGGGTGAGGCCTTCCATAGCCACGGAGTGCCCGACCGTCAAGGCAATTCCCAGGTTAGTAGGGGCGCAGCTTGCTGCGCCCCATTTGAGCAAACTGTAAACCCTCCAATCTTTTCGCCTTTCGTATTTCGCTTTTCGCTTTCTCTACAACGTCTCATTCGCCGATATCGCCTGCACCATACCCTCTAACTCCACCTGCAATTTCACACGCTTGCCCTGCAAATCCGCATTCTCCTTCTTCAACTCCGCCAACCGATCCTCCTGTCCATCCAATTGCTTCGTGTACCGCTGCAACAGCGCCTTTTCTTCCGGGCTGCCTTTCAATGCCTTCATGTTCTCCCGCAAACGCGCTTGATCCTTGTCAATCGCATCCATCTCCAACTGTCGCGTCCGCATCTCCTGCTCCGCATCGAAAATCTGCTGTCTTTTGCCGATGATTTCCCGCAGCCTTGCTTCCAGCTCGGGCTTTATCGTTTTCTCTTCCACCAACAGCTTCAACTGGTCGTCCGTCATTCCGCCGATATGGATGCTTGTAAACACCGGCCGGCTTTCTTTCACGTCCAACTTCTCCGTCTTTCCCGGTTCCACGCTCACGCGGAATCGATAATACGTTGCGCCCGTATCTTCCGGCTTCAGGTCACCCGTCAGTTTCCAGTGGTCGCGTATGGGGTGCTCCAAAATCACCTGGCGTGGAATCGTGTCCGCGTTGTGCAACGTGTACACCCGCTCGGAGCGCTCTTCCCGCGTCACCGTCATCACTCCCTTCATGATGATGACCCGCTTCGCCGTCTTCGATTCATCCCCTTCCCTACTCGTCACTCGCAGTGCTGTGTCCGCCGCGTACGACAGCAATCTCCGTTCGCCCGGGTGCAGAATCTCCATGATTCCTTCCCCGGCAAACGAGTCCTGATC
>CAYOOS010000799.1:0-2041 GCA_964405585.1 uncultured Acidobacteriaceae bacterium
TGGGCAGGCTCGGGTCACCCGAAATGCAAGACGCCCGAGCAGTGCTAGCTACCTAGACGGCGCTTGCCACAAGTTGTTGAGGCCTGGACGGGACGTGTGGTTTAATGCTCCCTACCTTTTTGGAGCGCATGCGCATCGAACGCCGGGTGCAATAAAATTACTGTTCTACGAAGACGTGCGGCACCTATTTCGCCTGCGAGGGAAAAATGTCCTCCCCACCAATACCCAGTGCACTTGACGCTCGGACCCAAGCCTTTCCGGTATTGACAGAAGCGCAAATCAACCGCGTTCGTCCGGGCAGCGAACTGCGACAGGTCAAGAGGGGCGAAATCCTTTTCGAGCCCGGTGATTCAAGTGTGCCGTTTTTCGTTGTGCTTTCCGGCGGCATGGAAATCGTACAGCCGGACCTTGCTGGCGAGCGCCTGATCACAACCCACGGTCCCGGCCAGTTCACGGGGGAGATGACGATGATCTCCGGACGGCGATGCCTGGTGCGGGGCCGCATAACGGCACCCGGGGAGTTGTTGGAGCTGAGTGGGGATGGCTTGCGGTCACTGGTGGCGAGGGATGCGGAGCTCAGCGAAATTTTCATGCGAGCCTTTATCCTGCGACGATTGGCACTCATCAGCCATGGATACGGCAATCTGATCTTGCTGGGTTCGCAATATTCGGCGAACACGCTGAACCTGCGCGAGTTTCTTACTCGCAACGAACATCCTTATACGTACGTAGATCTCGATACGGACAAGAGTTCGCAGGAGCTTCTGGACCGTTTTGAAGTGAAACTCGATGAGATTCCCGTGGTGATATGCCTCGGGAATGCCGTGTTGCGGAATCCCACAATTCAGGAATTGGCTGATTGCGTCGGACTAAACAGCGCCATCGATGAAACGCAAGTGCGCGATTTGATTATTGTTGGCGCGGGACCTTCCGGACTGGCCGCGGGTGTCTACGCCGGTTCGGAAGGCCTGAACGTACTGCTGATTGAGGCTGGAGCACCCGGGGGACAGGCTGGATCCAGTTCCAAGATCGAGAACTACCTTGGGTTTCCGACAGGAGTCTCCGGCCAGGAGCTTGCGGCACGCGCGATCGCTCAGGTGGAAAAATTTGGAGCGAAGATGATGGTGGCGCGGAGCGTTACGCGGCTGGACTGCGAAAAGCGCCCCTACAAGATTCTCCTGGACAATGGCAACAAACTCGTGGCGCGTGCGGTTGTCATCGCCACTGGCGCGCAGTACAACAAACCGCATCTGCCCAATCTGGAAAAGTTCGAGGGACAGGGAATCTACTATGGTGCGACCTTCATGGAGTCGCAACTGTGCGGGCCGGAAGAGGCTGTCGTGGTGGGCGGAGGCAACTCCGCCGGGCAAGCGGCGGTCTTTCTGTCACAGACGGCGCGCAAGGTATACATGCTGGTGCGTTCGAGCGAATTGTCTAGTACAATGTCGCGCTACTTGGTCCAGCGAATCGAGGAGAACCCCGCCATCGAAATGCATTACAAAACGGAAATTGTGGGGCTCGAGGGTGGCACGCACCTGGAGCGAATCACCTGGCAGGACAAGAGCAGTGGGCAGAGTTCGACGCATGAAATACGCCATTTGTTCATTATGGCCGGAGCTTCGCCGCGAACCGAGTGGCTGCGAGGTTGCGTCACGCTTGATGAGAAAGGATTCATCCTGACGGGGCGGGATTTGGAGACAGGAGCGGGTGCGCCCGGATGGACACAAACTCGATCGCCATACATGCTCGAAACGAGCCTTCCAGGTGTGTTTGCGGTCGGCGATGTTCGCTCGGGTAATGTGAAACGGGTGGCTTCGGCTGTGGGTGAAGGGGCGATTGCCGTTCATCTTGTCCACCGCGCACTGGCCGAGCTTTAGAGGGATTACATATGAAACAGTGCACGCACCTTGATCAGATAAGGCCAGTGAAGCAGCCCGCGCGAGTGTGCGGCGAGTGCGTCAAACTAGGAGACAGTTGGGTGCACCTGAGACAATGCCTGATTTGCGGCCAAGTGGGCTGCTGCGATTCTTCGAAGAACAAG
>CAYOOS010000800.1:0-2039 GCA_964405585.1 uncultured Acidobacteriaceae bacterium
CATTTAAAAACCTGCTCCATCACCACCTGCACCAAGCTTCGAGGTCCGACGCCGTTACGTTCTGGTCGGGCTGTGGCGCAATTCGCAAGCGAGCCTTTGAAAGCGTTGGGGGATTCAACGCCGCTCAGTACCCAACACCTTCGATCGAAGACATTGAACTGGGTATCCGCTTGGTACAACAAGGCGAAAGAGTGCGCTTGATCAAGGGACTTCAAGTAAAACACCTGAAGAAATGGACCCTGGCGTCCCTCGTGCGAACAGATGTCTTCCAGCGTGCCATTCCGTGGACCCAACTGATTCTACAGACCGGGCGCATGCCCCAGGATCTCAACCTTACATGGGCTTCCCGGCTTAGCGCCGCCCTTGTGGCTGCAATTGCCGTGGTCATGCTGGACTTGGCCGCCAAGGCGCACGGTCTCTCACGCTGGTCTTTACGAGATCTCGCGGCGATCTTCCTGTTCACGTCGATACTGCTAGTTCTAAATCTAGACCTGTACCGATTGTTTTGGCGCAAACGAGGCGTGAGATTTACCGTCCGAGCCATTGGCATTCATTGGGCTTACTTCCTGTACAGCGGGGCGGCATTCTTGTTCTGTTGTGTGGCAGGGCCATTTCGGGCTCCCGTCCGGCCGCCGACGGCGAGCTTGGACCTGAATGTTTTGGCCAAGACTCGAATAAACAAGAGACCTTAGCTGCTTAAGAAATCGAAGTGAGAATCGACATTGGACCCAAGCAGGACGAGATCCCTTTCGCGTTCGATGGAGCTGAGTGAGGACGAAGCTCGCGCACATCTTCGTACCGCCAGCCAACCTAGCGAGAACCACTCGAACATGACGGCGCATTGGAGAAGCCTCTTCGCATCCCGAGACCTGCTGTATACATGGACACTTCGGGAATTGAAGGTACGTTACGCCGGCTCTTTGCTTGGTCTCGCGTGGGCACTGCTCTATCCCCTTGCTCTGCTGCTTGTGACGATGATGGTATTTACATGGTTTCTTAGAGTTCCGACATCAGGAGTGCCGGCAGCCTTGTTTCTCTATTGCGGACTGGCGCCGTGGCTCTTCTCGAGCAATACCATTCAGAGTTCAGCCTTTGCATTGTTTGCAAATCTCCAACTCGTCAAGAACGCCTCCTTTCCCCGCGAAATCCTACCGCTCGCGACCGTGCTTGTGGGAGCAGTCGATTTAGCGGTCTCGGCGGCATTATTGGCGGGACTCGTTTTCTACTATCGGTACCCGGTCGGCTCTGCGCTTTTGCTGGTCCCGCTGTTAGTTGTCATCCAGTTGGTGCTGACTCTGGCACTGTGTTTATTCGTCTCCGCGGCGGTGGTGTTCTACCGGGATGTTCGGTTCCTTGTGCCCATTGCCCTGCAATTCGGGCTGTATTTGTCCCCGGTGTTCTACCCGATCGATGTTGTTCCGCCACGGGGCCGCTTCTGGTATCTGCTCAATCCATTTGCAGCACTGATTAACGGCTACCGCCAAGTCATCCTGTTCCGGACTTGGCCGGCTTGGCAGCCACTCGTGTGTGCGGCCATCGTGTCCGTCGTTGCGTTGGTGGCATCCTATGAGCATTTCAAGAGAGTGGAGTGGGAGTTTGCGGACAGGATTTAAACGATGCAGATGATTCGCATACAGGAAGTATCGAAGAGATATCAGGTTGGGAAGCTCACGGTCAGCCTCAAGGAGGCTGCCGCTGGCTGGCTGGCTGGGCGGCAAGCCGTCCGCTGGGTATGGGCGCTTCGGGACGTAAACCTTTCCGTGAATGCCGGCGAGGCCGTGGGAATCATCGGCCACAACGGTGCTGGCAAGAGCACGCTGCTTCGATTACTCGCGCGGGTCTCGAAACCGACGACTGGGCGGATTGAAACAAAGGGACGGATGGCGGCGTTACTCGAACTGGGCGCTGGATTCCATCCGGACCTCACGGGCCGTGAGAACATTTTTCTAAATGGCACGCTCCTCGGATTGACTCGCACGGAGATCAGTAGAAGGTTTGATGAAATCGTCGCCTTCAGCGAAGTGGAAAGCTTCATCGAC
>CAYOOS010000801.1:0-2038 GCA_964405585.1 uncultured Acidobacteriaceae bacterium
GACCCCTCACTCCTCGGCGCAACCTGAATTGCCAGCCCCAGGCTTTGACGACTCGCGCATTCGACAGAGATTGTTCCACGCCACGCCAATCCCCGCGATTGCTTTCGGTTCCTCCGTGCAGCAGCAGAAGATCAAAGTGCGTTGCCAGTCCACGGTAAAGCGGAATCCGCGAGGGCGCGACACTGTTCAAGAGCAAAGCGAGCTTGGGGCGCAGCCTGGCACCACTCTCGGCTCGAACAGTTGCTTCGGGTTGCACGTCTTCTCTCATCCGGCTCAACGTGTATCTGGATGATGCTGCCTGCTCTGCCAGCTACGGATTCGCGGTACTGAGGAGCTCAGGGATTTCGCTGACCTCGAGACTGGCGCTCGATAGGCGGCGCGTCACGCCCAATAAGGGGGTCACGCTCTTCGCGCCAGGCTCCTGCGTCAACTCAATCGATTTCGCACCCTCCGTATTCCAAGCGATCCATTGTGTCGTGTCGCCGCGCTGAAGCTGGCAAACCCAGGTGTGAGTCACGTCTTCTTTACAATCTTTCAAGCTCGCTCCAACCAGCCAACCCTGCATGATGGCATAGGCGCGCCCGGCTGGCGTGAGGGTGTGGTTGTCTCGTTCGGTCGTTTCCAAACTCACCCAGGAGTGGTTGTCCCAAGCGTACCAATAAAATCGTTGTACGCCGGAACTCCACGCCAAAAGATGGGCGCGCACAAGATAAGCAGCTGCCAATTCCCTGGACGGAAATGGCTTGGGATATGCCCATCCCGTTTCTGTATCCCAAAGCGGGTCATTATCCACCCCATTCTCGTGCATCACCTCCCGCACATCGCTGATTAAAGGCACCATCTGTTCCGGGGGCCTTGGCATGACATAGAGGTGATACCCGATGACGTCCACATAATGCCCGCCGCCTCGGGATAGAAATTCGCGAAGCCACTCGACGCCGTTAGGCCCTGTCGCTGCAGGAGAGACAACCCGAGCCTCCGGGTCGATGCTATGGATCACTCCCGACGCCTCTCGCGTCAGATCGACCATCTGGCCAACATCCCCGGTCCAAAACCCCTTGTAGTTGGGCTCGTTCCAGATTTCGTAATCGTGAATACGACCTTTATAACGAGTCGCGACCGTCTTCACATAGGTGCGCCAGTCCCGGATGTCCAGCGGTTCCGCGGCGTTTCCCGGCGCGTATGTCGACTTCTCGGAGGGACGCGAGGAAGCCCAAGACGGCGATAATCCGAGAGGCAGCAACAGTCCCACCCCTCCTCGTTCGGCGAGTTCTACATAACGGTCGAGCGCTTCGAAGCGCCACTGGCCTCGGCGCGGCTCGAGCGAAGGCCAGGCCACGTAGGCATCCCACAGGCGCCATTCCGCGAAAGAGACTTCCGGCCATGGAGTCGCGCCGCCGGCGCGGTGGATGTGCATACCAAAAAAGCTTGCCGGTACAGGCTGATCCGACGCCCCGGGACGTGGGACATTTTCCAAACATGCGGACGGTGCGCCGGCCAGCAAAACGGCCAAAAGAAATAATTTGGCGAAGAGACCAAGCATCGGTTTGATCGAAACCCCTTCTCGTCGCAGGATTATCCGGACCTCCCATCACCCACTCGAGCCAACGGCTTCATGGGAGCTGTTCCCGCCGACTTGTAGGCCAAGTATTGGTGACCAAACAATCCCGCAAGCATGCCGACTCCCAGCCAGGCTTTGCGAAGAGACTTGGCGGTAGCAGCCCGACTAAAAAACAGACTGATCAGCGCACTTGCCGTGCCTGTCAACAGATGCACGGAACCTTTGATGAAACGGGAGAAACGAACCTGAAGTCGCGCATCGAGAGACTCCTCGCACAGAACCCAGCTATTGCCGCTTTGAAATCCGCGATGAAGGATCCAGCGCAGATTGGCGCGGTCACGAGAGATCGTCTCGCTGACTACCGCTTCCTGCGACCACACAATCTTGAACCCTGCCCGTCGCGCTCTGCGGAAGAAGTCTGTGTCTTCACCGCCGGTGAGTTGAAACCGTTCATCAAACCCAGAGATACTCGCAATG
>CAYOOS010000802.1:0-2037 GCA_964405585.1 uncultured Acidobacteriaceae bacterium
TCGAAATATATACTTCCCGAGTGCGGCCTACGCTCGAGGTGCCAATGAGCTTAAGGAGTTGGTGCGATGGTGCAGGCGCAAAGTTGGGTGCTCGGTTGGTCAGTCATAGTCATGGTCGCCGCCGTCCTGTTGCTCCTTCGCAACCGGAAAGTCGGTGACCTGTTTCACCTGCATGTCCATGATCGCCCACGGCGCCGGCTTCTCTTGGCAGCCATCGGATTCTTCGTTACGTTCGCCGTGGCGCGCTCGCTGGCTTACGCCGCCTACCGCAGCGTCGGCCCGTTTCACTATGTGTACATCGGCGGGACGCACATCCATCACCTGGTGTGGGGAATTCTGCTCATACTGGCAGTGGGATTCTGCTGGTTGATCGAAGTGGGGACGGGCGCCAAATCGTCATCTCTATTGGCGAGCCGTTTGATGTCCCTGCTATACGGCGTAGGAGCCGCGCTTACCCTGGACGAGTTTGCGCTCTGGCTGAACGTCCAGGAAGGCGTCTATTGGACGCGGCGGGATTTTGCCAGCCTCGACGCCGTGATCCTCTTCGGCGCGGTGCTGCTGATTGGTATTTGGGGGCGCGACTTCCTTAAAGCCGTAGGTATCGAGATTTGGCATTCCCGCCGCAAGCGCCAACATAGCCGGTAGGCGGAGCGCTGCGTCGCCACGGTCCTATTGCGCAAATATGCCCTCCGGCGTAGAATCCTGAAATTGTTTTTTCAAACGGCTGTTTGAATTTTGCGAACGGCGATCCGCCGGCAAGGAGCAGCACCATGGCCAGTTCGGTTCTTTCCAAACCTGCAGCGAAGGGCGGTAGTTTTCTGCTGGAAACCCCTGCCCCACAGGATGTGTTCACACCAGCGGACCTGACGGATGACCAGAAGCTGATCGGACAAACGGCCGAGGAGTTTGTCCTGAAGGAAGTCTTCCCGCACATCAAGGACCTGGAAGCGAAAAAGCCGGGCCTGATGGCGGAATTGACGCGCAAAGCCGCGGAGCTTGGCCTGATGAGCGGCGGCACGCCCGAAGAGTATGGTGGCGCGGGCTTGGATAAGGTTGCCAGCACGGTGCTGACGGAAAAAATCTCGATTTACGGCGGGTTCGCCACCACGCACGGCGCGCATGCGGGCATCGGCACGCTCCCGATCGTGTATTTCGGCACGGAAGATCAGAAGAAAAAATACTTGCCCAAACTGGCCAGCGGCGAATTCATTGGTGCTTATTGTCTTTCGGAGCCCCAAGCCGGGAGCGACGCGCAGAATTTGCTGACGCGCGCGGAACTCACCGCCGATGGCAGCCACTACATCCTGAACGGCCAGAAAATGTGGATCACTAACGGCGGCTTCGCCGATCTCTTCATCGTGTTCGCGAAAGTGGATGGCGAGAAGCTCAGCGCGTTCCTCGTCGAAAAGAGCTTTCCCGGCTGTAAGCCAGGCAATGAAGAGCACAAGATGGGCATCCACGGCAGCTCGACTACGCCGGTGTTCCTGGAAAATTGCAAAGTGCCCAAGGAAAACCTGTTGCACGAAATCGGCCGCGGCCACATCGTCGCCTTCAATGTTCTCAATGCCGGGCGCTTCACTCTAGGCGCGTCCTGCGTCGGCGGCTCGAAGTACGTGATCATGACCGCGTCGAAATATGCGAAAGAGCGCAAGGCGTTCGGCAAGCAGATCGGCGAATTCGGATTGATGAAGGAAAAACTCGCGGAAATGGCGGTGCGGATTTTCGCCGTCGATTCCATGATTTACCGCACTGCTGGCAATATCGAAGCCGCCATGACCGCCGCTTCCGGCAGCGGGAACAAGGCCCAGAACACCATGAAGGTGCTGGAGGAATACGCCATCGAAAGCTCGATCGCCAAGGTCTACGGCAGCGAAATGCTGGATTTTGTGGTGGACGAAGCGGTGCAGATCTTTGGCGGCTACGGCTTCCATGAGGATTACCCCGTCTGCCGCGCCTATCGCGATTCGCGCATCAATCGCATCTTTGAAGGCACCAACGAAATCAACCGCCTCATCATCACCGGCTGGATGATGAAGC
>CAYOOS010000803.1:0-2036 GCA_964405585.1 uncultured Acidobacteriaceae bacterium
TTTTTGCAGACCAGGGCGGCTTGGGGCGTAGCGTACCGACAGATCGCAACAATGTGGCGCCCCGGTTGGGATTCGCCTACTCGCTGAATTCAAACACGGTTGTGAGAGGCGGCGCCGGCGTGTACTACGGCATGAGCCCGGCGACGAACTTCCAATACGTTGGCACGGCGTTCGGAGCGAGCGCGACTTCCCAGTTCTCTCTGGACAACAACATGACGAGAAATACGTCCGTTACACTGACAAATCCCTATCCGAATGGAATACCGGTTCCACAAGGTGAAGCCGCCGGAAAACTGGCGTTGTGGGGCTTTGACAACAGCAATAACCTGGGGACCGAAGAAGCACGAAACGCAGACATCTATCAATGGAACTTAGGAGTTCAGCACCTGTTTCCGTGGGAAATCACCATTGGGGTGGATTACTCGGCGAACCGAAGCACCCATCTCCCTTGGGGAGGCTACTCGAGCACGCGGAACCGGAATTTCATTTCATCCAGCCTGCTGGCGCAAATTTCGGCGGAACAACACGCGCTGGATCCCAACTGCGACGCAGATTCTTGCGCGACGACTTACCTGAACGAGTTGGTGACAAATCCCTTTGCGCCGTTGTTCCAACCAGGGCCGGAACAGATGTTTAACGCGCCTGCTTCGCTCTATACCCAAAGTCAAGTTCCGCTTTATTACCTGCTGCGGCCGTACCCGCAGTTTGCCGGCACGTTCCAGGGGTTGCCGAATTTTGGAGCCAACTCCTGGTACAACGCGATGCAGGTGCGCTTCCAGAAGCGCATGAACCATTACTTTAGCCTGGAGGGCAATTACACGTTCTCGAAGGCGACGGACACTTCATCGGTTGGAGCCAATGCGTTCGTGGGCAATCTGAATCTTGGAAATCCGCAGCAGAACGACGAACCGCAGAACGAATATGCGCCGAGCGCGAACGACGCACCGCAGCGTTTCGTTATTGCGGCCATCCTCGATGTGCCGGTGGGCCGTGGACTGTGGATCGGGCGGGATATGAACAAAATTGTGGACGGAATCGTGGGGGGCTGGTCGATTTCCACGCTAATCACAAGGCAATCGGGGCAACCATTGCCGGTTTCCATGGCCTCCCCGCGCTTGTTGGACGGCAACCAGCGACCAAACGTGATCTGTTCCCAGCTCTCCAGCGGGTTCAGCTATCATCAAGCGGCTTCGAATTACCTTGAACAACAACTGGGTGATCCTTCTGCAGTTAATCCTTACTCTACTTCTGTCCTGAATCCGAATTGCTTTGCCGATCCGGGCGACCAGAACCCCGGGGATGCACCCCGTTATTTCTCCGCTATTCGCGCGGACGGGATTCACAACATGGATGCCACCCTCAGCAAAGAGTTTAAAGTCCATGAAGGAATGACGCTGCAACTGCGCGGCGAATTCTTTAATTTCACCAACACGCCGAGGTTTGGATTCCCCAGTTTGGGTTGGGCTCCTGGCAGGCCGGGAGTGGACAACACGACTTTTGGCCAAGTCACGTATACCGTGAATTCTCCCAGGACCGTGCAGTTCGGCATGCGTTTCCAATTCTAATAAAAGGGGCGGAACGCATGAGACGCCGCGAATTCTTGAAAACCGGTGCATTTGGCGCGGCTGCGGCCTACGTTCCGCCACACAATTTCGACAAATACGATTTTGGCGCGGGACCCGCGATTAAGGACCGGCTCAACCAGGGGCCATTCCCGGCGGATCTATATCCGAGCTGGACCGTGGTCATGGCGGTGACGCCTTCGGATGACCCGGTACCGAATTATGGGATGGGCCTGATCACCTATCTCTGCGACGAAGTAGGTTTGCAGAGAAACGGTGGACAGAGCATCGAATCCGCGCTCGAAGAGCTGGTGAAATTCCCGCTGGGCACCAAGCTGTACTTGCGCGTGAATTGGAAAGATGTGCAGCCGCAGCCAGGGCCATTGCAACCGAACGCCATCTGGAACACAGCGTTCGCATTGGCGCGGCAATATGGGAAACGCATCGGATTCCGGGTGATGATCAGCAATCCCG
>CAYOOS010000804.1:0-2034 GCA_964405585.1 uncultured Acidobacteriaceae bacterium
GATGCTACCCCGTACTTCCTCAAGCGAAGCTCCCTCTTTATCCACCAACTTCCTCGCCGCTTCAGCAGACATCGTGCCGGAGAGCAGCCGGCTCCCGAGACATCCGATTCCAAAGCGCGTTGGCTCTTCCGAAGTAAACACCAGTAACTCGATCGAGGATTTCGGCTGGAAGCCGCTTCTCTGCAGAGACCGAATTGCCTCGAGTCCTCCAAGCACACCAACGACGCCGTCAAATTTTCCGGCGTTGGGTATCGCGTCGATGTGGGAGCCGGTGCCCACTCCAGGGACGCCCGGATCGGAACCTGTCCACCTCGCGAAGATATTTCCTATGCCATCCTGCCACACGGCCAACCCGGCTTCCTTGCAGCGGGCAATCAGCCAGGCACGCGCCTTCAAATCCGCTGGTGTAAAAACAATGCGAGTTACTGCGGGAGCTACAGCGTCGGAAATCGCCGCAAGTTCCTCAATCTCTGCCGCCAAACGATTTCGATCAATAACAAGATTCATCGCGGTGCGCCTGCCAACGGATGCCGGTTCCAGTCCTTGTAGATGAGATACTTCGCCGGGACTTTGCCGATCGCTCCGAACCACTGAGGGCACCATGGTCCCATCCAGATAAAATCGCCGGCAGTAACCGGGTACCACGAATCGCCCAGCCGGTAAATACCGCCGCCCTCAAGCATCAAGAGTCCGTGTTCCATCACGTGCATTTCCACCATGCTGAGGGCTGCGCCCGGCTGGTACACCATCGTGTTCACCGCAAAATCGAAATTCATCGTATCCGGCAAAAGGCATTTCACCAGGAGACCGGGATCATCGCCAAGTGCATGCGAAGAAACCTTGTCTTCGCTTGAAATGAGTGCGCCTGGGGTCGCAATCGATGGCAAGGGCTCGTAAGGCTTCTCGATGACAGCTACGCGACTTGCTCTGGTTGCAAGCACACGATGGGGCAAGCCTTCGGGCAAGTAAGCATAGCCGCGCGATCCTAATTCGCTCTTTCGGCCCTGCACTTCCACCTCGAGTTGACCTTCCAGCACAAACAAAAAACGCTGCGCTCGGGTCGCCCCAAGCTCACCTCCTGATTCAAACTCGGCCGTGTACTGCGCGAATCCCGCGCCCATCGCCGGGCCCGTGTGCACAACCGCCGCGCACTCTTTCATCCCCGGCAACGTGGTACGGACGAAAGTGTCCACTGTCAGGAGCACATGGTTGTGTTTCTGAGAACTTCGCGTCTGACCAAGGTTATTCACGGTACATCCTTTTTTGAAATTCGGTGCAACTCGCCAGTTGATCAAGCAAATGCAAGCCGCATTCCAGCGCTTTTTCCACGTCTTCCACCTCGACGGATTCCGCCGGGTCGTGGCTAATCCCGCCGGGCGATCGCACGAAGATCATTGCCGCGGGCACTTTTTCGGCCAGGATCATTGCGTCGTGGCCCGCGCCGCTGACCATGCGATGCGGTTGGCAGCCGGTCTTGCGGATTGCTTCCGCGCATTGCGCGACAAGAAATGGATCCATTTCCACGGCTCTCTGGCACAGCAGCGTTCTCCGCCGCAGCGTCAATCCACGCCGTTCGGCAATTTCCTCGGCTAGCCGAATGAGAGCGTTCGCCATGCGGGCGCAAGTGTCCTCCGATTTGTGGCGAAGGTCCAGCGTCACGCAAGCCTCCCCGGCAATCACATTGATAGCTCCCGGCTTTGCGGCGATCTGGCCCACGGTTGCCACTAGGCCAGAAATGCTTTTGGCAATGCTCTCAACAGCAACGATCCACTCTGCCGCGCAAGCAATGGCATCATGCCGAAGATGCATGGGCGTAGTGCCTGCGTGATTGGCGCGCCCCAAAAATACAAACTCCATACGCGTCTGAGCCGCGATACCCTCTACCGCTCCCAGGGGTAATCCAAGCGATTCGAGGACCGGCCCCTGTTCGATGTGGAACTCCAGGTAAGCCAAAGTATCATCCGTTATGGCCGCTTGTGGAATCGCCGCCGGATTCAGTCCAAAGTTTTTGATGGCCTCTAGAACCGAGATGCC
>CAYOOS010000805.1:0-2028 GCA_964405585.1 uncultured Acidobacteriaceae bacterium
GGCTCGCTCGAGAAGTCCTACACTCTGCTGCAGGGCGAGGTTGCGCGGCTCCACGAAGAGCTTCGCAACACCAACGCGGAACTCGACCGCAGCCTGGAAGAAAATCGCCGCGTTCGCGCGTACCTGGCCAATGTCCTGGAAAATCTGCCCTGCGGCGTGGTTGTAGCGCAGGGGCAGCAAGCGGACGTGCAAGTCCTCAACCCTGAAGCACGCAGACTCCTCCAGATTCCACCGGAATGGAATCCTTCCGCCGGCGTTGCCCCGCCCGCGTTGCTGGAGAAACTCCTGGCACAGGACCCAGGCGCCAAGGATTCTTGTCAGCAGGAATGGACGGAAGAGGGAAGGTCCGGCAATCGGACCATCGGCATTTCCCGCGCGAACTTGAATGGCAAGGGTAACGGCGAGCGCATCTGGATTCTCCGTGACACCACCGAAGAAAAACGCATCGGTGAGGAACGCGAAGCTTCGCGGCGATCCAAAGCCCTGGCGGACATTGCCGCGCTGCTGGCGCATGAAATTCGTAATCCGCTGGGCAGCATGGAACTCTTCACCGGATTGCTGACGGACGCGGCCGCCAACACTCCGGAAACACGCCAGTGGGCCAACCATTTGCAAGCCGGGCTTCGCTGCCTCAGCGCCACGGTCAACAACGTTTTGCAATTCCATACCGCGGGCGGCATCCAGCGCAGCCCCACGGATCTCGATCGCCTGCTCGGCGAGCTTGCGGACTTTCTCTTGCCCATGGCAAGACAGCGCGGCCAGCAAGTTAAATTCGAAAATTCTATTGGCCCGGTAACCGCGCAAGCGGACGCCAACCGCTTGAAGCAGGTGTTCCTGAACCTGGCCTTAAACGCTTTTCGCGCCATGCCTCCCGGCGCAACTCTCAGCTTCCGCATGGGATGGGCGCCGCAATTTCCCGGCGGCTTGGCAAATATCGAGGTTCTGGACGAAGGAAGAGGTATCCCCAAGGAACTGCTGGGCCGCATCTTTGAACCGGGCTTCACCACCACGCCGGGAAGTCCCGGCCTGGGACTGGCCGTATGCAAAAAAATTGTCGAGCAACACGGCGGCGAAATCTCTGTGCAAAGCAAGCCCCAGGAAGGCACGCGGTTTACCATCGTGCTGCCAGTCTCAGGAGAGAGCGCATGAAAGAAGTTCTGATCGTTGACGATGAAGCCGCCATGCGCGAGGCGCTGGAAGCAAATTTCCGGCGGCACGGATGGCGGGTGCAAAGCGCCGCGGGAGTCGGTGAAGCTTTGGACGCTTTTCGGCAAGAGCCCAGCCGCCTGGTTATTACGGACATGCGCATGCCCGATGGCGATGGCTTGCAGGTGATGGAAGGCGTGCGCAAGTGCATGCCGGAAACTCCTGTCATTCTCTTGACGGCTTATGCCAGCGTGCCCGATGCGGTGGAAGCGATGCGCGGCGGCGCGTGCGATTATTTGCAGAAGCCCATTTCATTTGAAGAATTGGAATCCACCGCCGAACGCTTCGTCGGGCGCGCCTCGGAACTCGCCGATGTGGACGACGGTGTGGAAGCAGTCGCGGAATCGCTCTCTTTTCGCAGGGTGTTGGAACAAGCCCGCAAAGTGGCGCGCAGCGACGTGGACATTCTGGTCGAAGCCGAAAGCGGCACAGGTAAGGAAGTGGTGGCGCGCATCATTCACCAGCACAGCTCCCGGCGTTCGGGGCCTTTCGTTGCCGTGAACTGCTCCGCCTTTCCCGAAAATCTTCTGGAGAGCGAGTTGTTTGGCCACGAGCGCGGCGCGTTTACGGGCGCACAGAATGCCAAAGCCGGAAAATTCGAACTCGCGCATGGCGGCACGCTTCTGCTCGACGAAATTGGAGAAATGCCCCTGGCGCTGCAACCTAAATTGCTGCGCGTGCTGCAGGAAAGGGAGATCGACCGCCTGGGCGACACCAAGCCCATTCATGTGGATGTACGCATCATCGCCACCACCAACCGCCCCTTGCACCAGCAGGTGAAGAACGGCGTGTTCCGCGCCGATCTCTCTTACCGCCTCCACG
>CAYOOS010000806.1:0-2021 GCA_964405585.1 uncultured Acidobacteriaceae bacterium
GTTCTCGCCCCCGTTATTCAGGTGGACATAGCCAAATCCTACCGAAAGCAACACCGCCGCCGGCCAGAATCCGATCCCTCGACCCAATGTGAATTGCGCATAACCTCTGAACAAGAACTCTTCATATAAGCCCACGATCAGGAATAACACCAAGTGAACGGCGCCCCATCGCAGCATGCCTTCGCCATGTAGGATCAGATTCCCAAAGGAGTACCCACCAAACGTGGCGATCAATCCAATCAACGCGGATATCTCCGCTATTCCCAGCAATCCTCCCAGCCAAAGGTTTTTTCCAAATAATCCTCGCAACGGCAGTCCATAATCCCCAATGTTCCGATGCTCCAGAAATGCCATGCCTGCGGTGATTCCAAAGAGAAACGCGAAGTTTCCCGCTTCCATGAACAACAGGATGGCCGGCGATTCGGTGACGCGGAAAGATCCAAAAATAATCTGAGCTAGTGTGTAGATAATCGCCGGGCCCAGCTCAAACACAATTACCAGGAAAATCACCACGCTCACCAGTGACCGCACCCTGGATTCCCGGCCAAAAATATCCAGGTGCGCCAGGGGTAGACGCTCCCCCGACGAGGCCGTCGATTTCTGTTGCTCGCTCCCAATCTTGTCAAACTGTTCGGAATCCTGATCCAAGGCCAAACCTTGCGCTCCTTTCAATTACCACCGGTCCGTATCCTCATTTCGTCATTGTTTTTGCCGGTCCATGCTCCTTACTCCACAAATATGCAGTCGTTTATGTTATAACCTGTATAGAAGCGTAAAGCAGTTACTTTCGGCCTCGCACTGGTCTCTATTCCTCGTGAAACGTTTACTCCACTACCAGACGCCTCACCTCATTGCTGGACGCCTCGCTCTCGACTTCGCCAATACCTCGCCCTCTGCGCACGATTTCTCCTGGAACGAATTCGTCTCATTCCTTGTCAACGTCCGCGTGGTCACATCCGAGCGTGCCACTCGCCTTCATCCCCTACTCACCACCGAGCCGCAGGCTGTCGACGCGGTCCTCCTCAAAGTCCTGCGCCTCCGAGAGTCTCTCCGCGCCATCTTCGCTTCACTCGTCGAAAAGAAACCCTTCCCGAAGATCTGGGTCGAGCCCATCAACGACTTGCTGCGCCTCACGGAAGGCCACGACGAACTCGTTCCTCGCACCGAAGGCTGGCGTCTGGAGTTCATGGCCCGCGAAGGTGGCCTCGAATGGCTCCTCGCCGCCATTGCGCGTTCCGCCGCCGAACTCCTCGTCGAAGGTCCCAATGCCCCGGTGCGCCGTTGCGCCAATCCGGCTTGCCGCCTCTTCTTCTATGACGACTCGCGTACACATCGCCGCCGCTGGTGTTCCATGGCTGTTTGCGGCAATCGGCACAAAGTCGCGTCGTTCCTGCGGCGCCACACCGCCCGCTGACGCGATGTCTGATTCTGTGTCCCCACTTTCCGCCTACTTCACGTATTTCGGCGCTTCTCCTTTCGACCAGGGATCATACGTATATGCAAACTCCTGCCGTTCCGCTTGCGGCGGGTGGCTGTACAACCAGAAAGTGATAAACCACGAAGGCTTAGGATCCGCCAGATCCGCCTCTCCCAGCACTTGAAACGCGTGCGCCCCAGCCTCCTGCGAATTCGCCACCAGCCCATGCACCACCTCCAGCCCGTACACGTCTGCGGCATGCTCCTGCATCCGGCTGAACCCGTTCTCTATCGGCATACTCACGAACGCCAACACGCCCATGATCATCAGCAGCACTGCCAGCGCCGCCCAATCTTCTTGCCCGCGCACTCCCCAGCCGTTTCCCCATCGTTTCAACATCCACTGCAGCGCGTGAAATGTTACATACAATCCCAAAAGTAGCCCCGCCAGAAAAAAAGCGAACCCTTTCGCCACATGTCCCAGAACGTAGTGCCCCAACTCGTGCCCTACGATCACCAGTAACTCGTCCGGCTTCGTCTTCGCAATCGTCGTATCCCAAATCACCACGCGCTTCGACGCCCCCATGCCCGTCACATACGCGTTC
>CAYOOS010000807.1:0-2020 GCA_964405585.1 uncultured Acidobacteriaceae bacterium
CGGTGCTGGAAATGGACAATGTAGTGGATCGCATGAAGGACGAAGCGTTCGTGCGGCTGGTGAAGACCATGAATGAGAGCCCCGAGATTACCCGTCAGGCGCTGGATGCGCTGCTGATCGCGCGCAATCTGGAACGGGTCGCCGATCATGCCACCAACATTGCGGAAGATGTGATTTTCTGGGTGCGCGGCGCCGACGTTCGCCACAATGTTGGCAACGATGCTCCGGTACAGCAGGAAGCGGCGGACACCTAGCGATTCGCGCGCCTGCGCGGGTTGGACGGTCCGAAGTTAAGCTCCGAGGTTAGGCTCTGCGATTTCTGCCATTCGTCCCGCTGGATAGTCCAGTCCTAGGATTCCGCCCAACGGTCCCGCCGCATCCGGCGAAAGAAAACTCCTTGCCTGCTTTATAATCGCGTTTCTCCATCATCGCGTTACCTCATAATCGGGTTAGTTCACGGAGGAGCTTTGGCCTACGACGATTTGCGTGACTGGATTGCTGCCCTGGATCGTGCGGGCGAATTGAAGAAAATCGGCACCGCAGTCGATCCCATTCTTGAGATTGCGGAAATCACCGATCGGGTATCGAAGAGCGCGGGGTTAGGATCAGCACGGCCAGGCGAAGTTCGGCATGGTTCGCCGGGCGGCTCGGCGTTGCTGTTTCAAAATGTGAAGGGTTATCCGGGATGGCAGTTGCTGATCAACCAATTTGGCTCGGCTCGGCGCATGAATCTGGCGCTGGAAGTGGATTCGCTGGACGCGATTGCCGACCGCATTCGCCAGTTTATGGACGTAAAATCGCCGCAAGGATTTCTGGACAAGATCAAGATGTTGCCCATGCTGGCCGAGATGGGCAAGTTCTTTCCGAAAACTGTGCCCACCGGCCCGTGCAAAGAAGTCATCCGGCGAGACAATTTTTCGCTGTTTCATATCCCGGCGCTCCAGTGTTGGCCCAAGGATGGCGGGCGGTTTATGACACTGCCCTGCGTAGTGACACGCGATCCGAAAACCGGCAAGCGCAACGTCGGCATGTACCGCATGCAGATTTATGACGAGCGCACCGCCGGCATGCACTGGCAGCGGCAGAAAGTGGGAGCTGAGCATTACCGCGAGATGTTGCGGCGAGGGGCGAAAGCGAGTATGGGCGGCACGAAGGAGCAAGCATCGGATACGGCACGCACAGCAGTCGATATCATGGCGCGTTCCGGAGGTGGTTCCGTGCTGGCACCGGGCGAGCGGCCCAGCGGAAGAATGGACGTTGCGGTGGCGATTGGAACCGAGCCGGCGGTAACCTTTTCGGCTATTGTTCCCGCTCCACCGGATGTGGAGGAATATCTGATTGCCGGTTTTCTGCGGCAGAAGCCGGTGGAACTGGTGAAGTGCGAGACCGTTGATCTGGAGATTCCGGCCAGCGCGGAGATTGTTCTGGAAGGCTACGTCAATCTGGACGAGCTTCGCAGCGAAGGCCCATTCGGCGATCATACAGGGTATTACTCGCTGGAGGATCTTTACCCGGTATTTCACGTGACCTGCGTTACGCACCGTAATGATCCCATCTACGCCACGACCATTGTGGGCAAACCGCCGCAAGAAGACGCCTGGATGGGAAAAGCCGTGGAACGCATATTTCTGCCGATGATGAAACTCACGATTCCCGAGTTGGTGGACGTCAACTTGCCGGTGGAAGGCGTGTTTCATAATTTGATGATTGTTTCCATTCGCAAGTCGTATCCGGGGCAGGCGCGCAAGGTGATGAATGCCATCTGGTCTCTGGGCCAGGCGATGTTCACCAAGTGCATCATTGTGGTAGATGAAGACGTGAACGTGCAGGATCCCGGCGAGGTTACGCTGAAGGTTTTGAACCATATTGATCCCGAACGCGACATTCAGTTCACTCTGGGACCGGTGGATTCGCTTGATCATGCCTCGCGTCTGCCGGATTACGGGTCAAAAATGGGCATCGACGCCACGCGCAAATGGCCCGGCGAGGGCTTCACGCGGCCGTGGCCGGATGAGATTCT
>CAYOOS010000808.1:0-1105 GCA_964405585.1 uncultured Acidobacteriaceae bacterium
CAAGATCTCTGATTTAGTGTTTCTCACCCGGCTCCTGTCTTATGGCAGGAGCTTTTTCTTTTCCTATCCCTCCGCCTTTCGCTGTACCCTTGCTCCTCCCCGGAGGCATCCAACCCGGGTCAATAATCTTTTCTTCGGAGGCAGCGCAATGGATTCCAAACAAGTGGTTCTGATCACCGGTTCCAGCACCGGCTTCGGCAGGCTAATCGCAGAAACTCTCGCGCGCCACGGCCACACCGTCTTCGCCACCATGCGCGATCCCGAAGGCCGCAACGCCATAAACTCCACCGAAATCCGCGCCCTGGCGAAAAGGGAATCGCTCCCCCTGCACGTTCTGGATTTGGACGTCACCGACGACGCCTCCGTAGATCGCGCCGTGCGCTCCACCGTCGAGCAAGCCGGCCGCATCGACGTCGCCATCAACAACGCGGGCTACGGCCTTGTTGGTCTAGCCGAAGCCGTGACCGTCGAACAAGCCCAGCGAATCATGAACACAAATTTCTTCGGTTCCGTTCGCGTGAATCGTGCCGTGCTCCCGTTTATGCGGCGTCAGCGCAACGGCCTGCTCATGCACATCAGCAGTGGCGCGGGCCGTGTCATCATCCCTTCCTTTGGCTTCTACTGCGCCAGCAAATTCGCGCTCGAAGCTCTCGCGGAAACCTATTACTACGAATTGGCGCCCCAGGGAATTGAATCGGTGATTGTCGAGCCTGGCGCGTATCAAACTCCCGTCTTCGGCAACATCGTGATTGCCGCCGACCAGTCCCGCACCGATACCTACGGTGCCGCCAATCAAATCGGACCCAAGGTCGGTGCCGCGCTCACGGCCGCGGCCGGAAATCCACAGGAATTAGCCGACGCAGTTCTGCAAATCGTGGAAACTCCTGTCGGGCAAAAAAAGTTGCGCTACCGCGTAAGCGCTGCAGACCTCGGCGTCGACGAAATCAACGCCCTCTCCGAAGCAGTTCAAGCCCGGTTACTCGAAGCCTTCGGCCTGGCCGCCGACACCGCTTTCGTCCACGCCACCGCCGCCGGCGCGTAGTGTGGACGGCACAGAGTTCCTCAGTGCTTCCAAGCAAGCGCTGGAAGCGCGGCAGAGGATAGC
>CAYOOS010000808.1:1115-2014 GCA_964405585.1 uncultured Acidobacteriaceae bacterium
AGGGCGCAAGCCCTGGGTCGGGAAAGCACAAAAAACCCCAGCGCGGTAGGTGCGGCACTGCCGGAACTTCAATCGGTCTGCTCAGCTTTCAATAGGGTCAGGCAGGCTTCAGACTAGCCCGCTGACGTTCCACTTCCATCCCCTTCCACCTCCCTTTGTGCGAGAATGAATCCCTGGAAGGAGCGCCACCGTGAGCGAAACTTCCCTTCATATCAATGGTCGCGACTATCAAGTCACCGCCGATCGGCAAACATCTCTCCTCGCCGTCCTCCGCGAATTCCTCGATCTAACCGGAAGCAAGTACGGTTGCGGTGAAGGCCAATGCGGCGCCTGCACCGTCCTGATTGACGGCAAGGCCCGCCGTTCCTGCCTCCTCCCGCTCTCCGCCGCCGAAGGCAAGCAAATCACCACCATCGAAGGCCTCGCCAAGGGCGAACAACTCCACCCCGTGCAACAAGCCTTCCTCGATGAAGGCGCGATGCAGTGCGCCTATTGCACCTCGGGCATGATCATCTCCGCCGTATCCCTCCTGAATGCCAACCGCAATCCGTCCGACGAGGAAATCCTTACCGCCATGCAAGGAAACATCTGCCGCTGCGGCACCTATCCGCGCATCCTGGCGGCCATCCACAAAGCCGCCGGCGTTCTCCATAGGGAGCAATCATGACTCCCAAAAACGAAGCCCCATTCACCATCGAGCCGGAACGCTACGAGTTCACCGCCCCGGCCACGTATATTTTTCAAAGCGGCCGCCGCGACTTCTTCAAAATCCTCGGCGCGGGACTCTTCATTGCCGCCGCCTTCTCGAAAGCCGAAGCCGCTCAGGAATCGGGCGGCAGGCGCAATCCGGAAGATTCGCTGCCACAGGAAATCAGCGCCTGGCTGCACATCGGCGAAAA
>CAYOOS010000809.1:0-2005 GCA_964405585.1 uncultured Acidobacteriaceae bacterium
CAGCAGGAGTGCCGCTTCCATTTCATCGGCCGCCACAACCGCACAGTAATCTTCTCCGTCCTAGCTCCCACACTCGACGACGCCCTCCAACAATTCCGCTCCCAAGGCCACTCCGATTCCGACGCCCTCTTCATCATCAAAACCGAAACCCAAATCTTCCTAGCCTGATGGTTCCGCCTTTGTAGCGGCCGCCTTCCTAGGCGGGCGCCTTTCTCTTTCTTGTGTAGGGCCCGTCCTTCTAAGGCGGGCCGCTCCTGGGATTTCTCTTTAGGGGGTCGGAGCTTCAGCTCCGACATCACCGCGTCTCAAGAATTGGGCTTCAGCCCCTGAGGACTCCGTGATCTAATCCCTCACATGGACCTGCGCCTCCCCACGGAAGGTCTGGCCAATTACAAAAGCGCTTCCCAACGCGCCCGCATCTGCAGCGAATCCTGGGGCACGCAAAACCTCTATTGCCCCTGCTGCGAATCCAATCGACTAACGCAACTCCCCGGGAACACCCCAGCGGTGGATTTCCGATGCCCACAATGCGAAACCGGTTTCCAACTCAAGTGCAGCACAAAACCTTTCGGCCGCAGGCTGCTCGATGGCGCATACTCCAAAATGCGTCACGCCATCCTGCACGACGACACGCCACATTTCTTCCTGCTCTCGTACGCGCTGGATTCCATGCGAGTGCAGAACCTACTCTGCATCCCCGATTTCGCCATCACCGAATCCGCCTTGGAAAAGAGGAACCCCCTCGCACCCACGGCACGCCGCGCCGGATGGGTCGGCTGCAACATTCTTCTGGACCGCATTCCCGTTGATGCCCGAATTTCCATCGTGAAAGAAAATCGCCCCGCTCCGCCATCAGAGGTGCGCCACGCCTACAACCGTCTCAAGCCGCTGGCTTCCTTGAAACTTGAAAACCGTGGCTGGACTCTCGACGTTTTGAACGCTATTGGGACTCTCGGAAAGAGGGAATTTGACTTGGCCGAAATCTATGCTTTAGAGCAGTCACTGCGCAAACTTCACCCGAAGAACTACCATGTTCGCGACAAGATCCGTCAGCAACTCCAAGTCCTCCGCGACCATGGCCTCCTCGAATTCCTCGGCGGCGGCTCCTACCACCTCCGATAAACCCGAAGACGGTACAAGAGCACTCGCCATCCGTTGATGTGCGAACAACACACTTGTGATATTGCTACGGAATCGGTAATTGCATCACGGAGGACAGATCATGCCCAGAAACAGAATCAGAATCGTGCAGCACACTTCCGCGGGGACCTTATGGTGCGCCGCGTGGCTCTTCACCATTGGCTTTCTTCATCTCGGTTTTTGGAAAGGCGCCCTCGCCCTTGTGCTCTGGGGCTACTACCTCGGCGCGCATTTCAGCGCGCTCCCGCGCTAGTCATTCGCGGGTGGCCTGCGCTCTTCACCTTCGCGCAATGAGCCAGCGCCAAAGCGTGAACAATCCGCCCGCGACAAATAATGCCCCAAACAGGCTCTGGTTGTGGCGGGCTAGCCATTCGGGCAGATAAATATCGAAGTTGGCTGCCCGTTCCTCCGTGTAGCGCGCTGCCAGGCCCGTCAACGGACATCGGAAGTGATTCACTGCCAGCACCGCGCATTCGACCAGTACCAACGCACTCAGCCCAGCGGCCAAACGGAAACGCTGTCGCCAGCCCAAAATCGGCAAGGCCACGATGCAACTCGCGAAAAACAGCCAGATAACCGTGTGCAGAAGTTTGATCCAAACGAGGATAATCGGCCCCTTCTCTGGCTCTTCAGTCTACCTCAACCCTCTTCACTTCCCCGTGGACACTGTGGCGGGTGCCCAGACACCGCCTTGGCGCATGGGTTTCTTCGAGCGTCACACCGTCACAATCCTCAGCCGCGGATACGCCGTCCGATACATCCCTTCATCCAGCGTCAGCAACGTATACCCCTTCACCAGCGCATGCGCCCCAATCACAAAATCCGCCGTAGGCCCTTCCTTCAAAAAAGCCTCTACTTTGGCCAA
>CAYOOS010000810.1:0-2003 GCA_964405585.1 uncultured Acidobacteriaceae bacterium
GCGGCTGGCGCGGACTTACTTCGGGAACGAGAATCCGGTGGGCCGGCGCATCACGTTCCTGGACGAGAAGCGCGATCTGGAAATCGTCGGAGTGTCGGCCGACCTGAAGTACGGTGGTCTGAAAGAGGGGAGTCCGATGACTGTATTCGTAGCGGTCAGCCAGTCTTCTCCGGACCGAGTGACGTACGCGCTGCGAACCGCGGGCGATCCGCTGAGGTATGTCAAGAGTGTGTATGAGATCGTGCGGGAGGCAGATTCAGCCATACCCGTCACCAACGTGGTCACGCAGGTAGCGGAAATCGATCGCACAATCAGCCAGGAAGTCACCTTTGCGAAATTATGTACGGGTTTCGCGGTTCTGGCTCTCCTGATCGCGTCCGTGGGACTCTACGGGACTATGTCGTACAACGTCGCGCAGCAAACCAGCGAGATCGGAATCCGTATGGCGCTGGGCGCGCCACGCCGCGCCGTGGTTTGGATGGTTCTGCGCCGCGTTCTAATACTGGCAGCGGTGGGACTCGTGATCAGCGTGCCTGCCGCGTTGATCGCGTTCCGGCTTGTCAAATCGTTTCTGTTCGAGACCCAGCCCAATGACCCAGGCACCCTGGCGGTGGCCGGTGTCGTCCTCGTAAGCGCCGCGGTTCTCGCCGGCTATGCGCCGGCGAGGCGAGCGTCTCGGATTGATCCACTGGCGGCTCTACGGCACGAGTGAGACAGGATGCATTGTGCCGCAACGAACGATGAAAATGTTCCGCGCCCGCGCACATTGATGACTCTCCAGCTCGACCCGATAAACATCACCATTTATAGAACGCGCTCCTCGTGCATGTGGGGCTCGATACCCAAGTTGCCGGTAAGGCGACCTGCCGGGATTTGAGTCGGCTTCACACTTTGGCGACGGGCGCAAATCTAGCGGGTCGGTGTTAACATGCAGTACACCAAATGAAAACTGCCCGAAAAAAAGAGTGGTTCGACGACGACTCGTTCTGGCGCGAATTGTACCCGGTTATGTTTTCGGAGAGGCGGATCGCCGAAGCGGACGAGCAGGTCGCGAAGGCACTGGCGCTTACCAAGCCCACGGGTAAGTCTGTCCTCGACCTCTGCTGTGGCCCGGGCAGATGCAGCGTTTCGCTTGCGAAGAGGGGCTTTTCGGTTACAGGAGTGGACAGAACAAATTACCTACTCGAGAAGGCGAGGGCCAGGGCCAGGGCGGCTCACGTCAAGATTGAGTGGGTGCAGGAGGATATGCGCGATTTTGTGCGTCCGGGCTCATTTGCGTTAGCGCTTAGTATGTTTACGTCCTTCGGATATTTCGACGATAAGCGAGAGGACATGATCGTCCTGGAAAACGTGTATGCATCGTTGAAGCCGGGAGGGGCGTTCTTAATCGAAGTCTTGGGCAAAGAACGCCTTGCAAAAGTTCTGCAAGCCACGACGTCCAGCGTTCTGCCGGACGGCACGCTGATGGTAGAGCGGCACGAGATTTTTGACGATTGGACACGCGTTCGGAATGAATGGCTCTTGATACGCCAGGGTAAGGTGAAGAGCTTCAAGTTTCATCACACTATCTACTCCGGACTGGAGCTACGGGATCGGATGCAACGCGTTGGATTTGTTGACGTCACGCTGCGCGGGAATCTGGACGGCGACGAGTATGGACCGAATGCCGAGCGGCTCATTGCGATTGGCCGCAAGCGGGTTTCTTCCAAGCGACATTTGGGGCATCACGATAAGTAAGCTTAACTCACCAGAGACAAAGCAACTTTTGCGGTGGCCGATTTGAAAATGTGAACGGAGAGGCTACGGTAGAATTGCGCTTCCGGCTGCTGGGGGAAGGCGCAGACGGGTCACGGCCAACGAAAGCCAGCAACATCGGGAACGGCCTTTTCCGGCTGGAGGTGGCCTAATCTTTATGTTGCAATGACGCGCGGATCGAAGTTATAGGTTTATATTCGAGGACCATGCCGCGCAATCCGAGGCGAAAATGAGAAATGTAATCTACG
>CAYOOS010000811.1:0-1998 GCA_964405585.1 uncultured Acidobacteriaceae bacterium
TGACCCAGCGACTGGCACTCCTGTCAATCGAAATTGGCCAGTTGGTGGCGGAAATCCCGTCGTCCGTCGAAGAAATCACGGCGCAGCTGCGAGTCTGCCAGGGCCAGGTGCTCGAAGCGGCCAACGAAGTCAGGCGGGTATCCCATGGACTTCATCCGTCGGTGATTCAGCATTTCGGGCTGGGCCCCGCCCTGGAGGAACTCTGTTTGGAATTCGCCAAGGCTCAAGGAATCGCAGTGCGATTCGATGGGCCGGCCGACCATGCGGGATGGAATGCGGACGGCGCATCCTGCCTCTATCGTATTGCGCAGGAGTGCCTGAACAACGCCGCCAAGCACGCGCGCGCCACAGAGGTTTCGGTCGAACTGGCTGCCAACGATGTTAAGATGCAACTCGTGGTGAGGGACAATGGCGCCGGCTTCCGCGCCGAGGCGCAGCGCGCAAAATGGGGCCTCGGCCTGGTGAGCATGCAAGAACGGATCAGGATGGTGAACGGAACCCTGGCGATTACTTCCCAGCCGGGACAAGGCACTGAAATCGTGGCCTCTGTTCCACGTTCCGGAGTGGGAGCGTGAAGCGGCTACGCATTCTGCTAGGCGACGATCACCCCCTGATCCTTCAGGGAATCAAGGGGCTGCTGGAGAGCCACTACGAGATCGTTGGCCGCGAAGAGAACGGCAGAGCGCTGACGGAAGCGGCCTTGCGTCTCAAGCCCGATATGGTTGTTTTGGACGTTAGTATGCCGATCCTGAACGGCATCGATGCAGCGCGCGAAATCAGGAAGGCGCTTCCCGCCACTAAGTTCGTCTTCCTGAGCATGCACTCCAACGCCATTTATCTGCGGAGGGCGTTGGAGGCGGGCGCCTTGGGTTACGTGCTGAAGTCCGGGGCCGCCGAAGAGTTGGTGGCCGCAATCGAGGAGGCTCGTAAGGGCAACGTGTATATTACCCCCGGCTTCGGGGATGACGTCCTGGCCAGCGCCCGGGACTGGCGTGAAAAAAAGGCTAAGTCCGCGGAACAGCTGACAGACAGGCAGAAGCAAATTCTTCAGCTGCTCGCCGAGGGTAAGCAGAACAAGGAAATCGCCGAGATTGCCCATATATCGGTGAGGACAGTTGAGTTCCACCGAGATCGGCTGATGACCAAGTTCGGCGCGCGCAACCTTGCGGAACTTACGCTGTTCGGCATCCAAGGTGGTTTTGTTTTCGGGCTCGAGTGACGAATAAGGCCAAGGCACAACGGCCCGGAGACGCCGGTATTCGATCCATCGGCTGCTAACCCGCAGTTCATGAAATCATAGTGACGTTTCCTTGTTTTCTTGTGTTTTGGCGCTTCCACCTTCGCCTGCGAGCAGGCATCGATGTAGCATTTAGAATCTACAGGTTAAGGCAGTTGACATTCCGTGCAGCGATCGGGTTCAACTTCCTGCATAAGTTAGATGCCCGGTGAAAACCCCGGGTCGAAAACTAGTAATTTTACGAGATAACCTAACGGGTTATTCGCGACTAAAATCTTAAAATAGACTTTGAGATTACGGGAGGGAATCGGATGTATCTCAGAGAAGCCAGATGCGCCCGCTCGCCGCGGGCATCCCTAAACTTACCCAAACCAACGACTTCGACTGCCCTGGGGCAACCCATATCGAACAGATCGTGCCGGCCCGTCCGAGCGATCTGAATCCGCGCAAGGAGTAACCAGTGGACCTGCCAAGCATCATTCTGCACTTGCGCCAGCAGCGCGAAGATATCGATCAGGCGATTCTATCGATAGAACGATTGCTAGCTGCCCAGCCGAGAGGAAGGGGGAGGCCGCGCAAGAATCTGTTTCCGGAAAGCCGGGGAGCTGTCGAAACAAATATGCTGCCACGCAAAATGAGGGCGATGGGCGCGGTCGACTAGGTCCGATTTTCTTGGAGCTCAGTGCATTCAATCGGCTGGAAGCCGGGATCGACAAGGAAGCCGTCGGAATGACAAACAGATTCAAGACGCCGGAACAGCC
>CAYOOS010000812.1:0-1994 GCA_964405585.1 uncultured Acidobacteriaceae bacterium
GTGTTATATCGGCACCTTTCCCACGCACTTGACCCGCTCCCATTTCTCTCCCAGATCAGAAAGAAATAGTCCCCCTAATCCAAACAAACAACACCACTTAACCAGACTCCAATTCCCGCTGGGTCCCCGGCCACCGGCTTCCTACCTCCCGGGTGCCCCAGGTTCGATTTTCTACCTGGGTCTTGGGTCATCCTCCCAACGCCTGCACCCAAATGAACTTGAGGGAGGCCACCCTTGCTTTCTAAGGGTGGCCTCTTCCGATCGCAAACCACAAACTCTCTTCTCATCTTCTTCCTCTTTTCTTCTTCCTCTCTGCGATCTCTGCGCCTCTGCGTTACCCATTCCTTTCTCTTTTCATCTTTCCGTTCTCTGTGCCCTCTGTGTTCCTATCTCTGTGAACTCTGTGTTACCGTCCCTCTTCTCCTCTCTTGAACTGTTAACCGTAAACTGTAAACTGTTCACTCCATGTCCGACCGCAAACCCCAATTCACCACCGTCTCCGGCTACCCCATCCGTCGTCTCTACACCGACGCAGACCTCTCCACCCACGATCTCAGCAATCCTGGCGAGCCTCCCTACACCCGTGGCATTCACCCCAACATGTACCGCACCCGCCTCTGGACCATGCGCCAATTCGCCGGCTTCGGCACCGCCGAAGACACCAACCAGCGTTTCCGCTATCTCCTCGCCCACGGCCAAACCGGCCTCTCCACCGCCTTCGATCTCCCCACGCTAATGGGCTACGATTCCGACCACGCCCTGGCCGAAGGCGAAGTAGGCAAATGCGGCGTAGCGATCTCCTCCCTGGCCGACATGGAAGTCCTCTTCGACCAAATCCCCCTGGCCGATGTCACCACCAGCATGACCATCAACTCCCCCGCCGCGGTCATCTGGGCCATGTATCTGGCGGTTGCCGAAAAACAAGGAGCCGACTGGAAAAAAATCTCCGGCACTCTGCAAAACGACATCCTCAAGGAATACATCGCGCAAAAGGAATACATCTACCCGCCCGAACCCTCCATGCGCCTGGTAATCGACACCTTCGAATTCGGCATGAAGCACACTCCCAAGTTCAACGTAATCTCCATCAGCGGCTATCACATCCGCGAAGCCGGCTCCACCGCCATTCAGGAACTAGCCTTCACCCTTCGCGATGGCATGGAGTACGTCGAATGGGGCATTCGCCGCGGCCTCCCGGTAGACGAGTTCGTCCCCCAACTTTCTTTCTTCTTCAACGCCCACAACGATTTCTTTGAGGAAATCGCCAAGTACCGCGCCGCTCGCCGCATCTGGTACAAGGCCATGACTGAGCGCTACAAATCCACCAACCCGCGTTGCCTGGCCCTCCGCTTCCACACGCAAACCGCAGGCTGCTCCCTGACCGCTCAGCAACCCATGAACAACGTAGTCCGCACCGCCATCCAAGCCCTGGCGGGAGTTCTAGGCGGCACGCAATCCCTCCACACCAATTCTCTCGATGAAGCCTGGGCGCTCCCCACCGAATTCGCCGCCACCCTAGCCCTCCGCACGCAGCAAATCATCGCCCACGAAACCGGCGTAACCAACACGGTAGATCCCCTCGGCGGCTCCTATTTCGTCGAAACCCTAACCAACGAAGTCGAGCAAGCCGCCTGGGACTACATCCGCCGCATCGACGCCATGGGAGGCATGGTAGCCGCCATTGAAAAAAGCTACCCGCAGCGCGAAATCGCCGAAGCCAGCTATCGCTATCAAATGTCCGTGGATAAAAAAGAAAAAATAATTGTAGGCGTGAACGACTACGTAACCGAAGAAAAGCCCCTGGAAATCCTCCAAATCGACGAATCGGTAGCCCACCGCCAGTCCGCTCGCCTGAAAAAACTCCGCAACGACCGCTCCCAATCCGAAGTAGATCGCCGCCTCCAAGCCCTGAAAAAAGCCGCCGAAGGCACCGCCAATCTAATGCCCCACATCTACGAAGCCGTGAAATCCTACGCCACCCTAGGCGAAATCTG
>CAYOOS010000813.1:0-1989 GCA_964405585.1 uncultured Acidobacteriaceae bacterium
CGGCGTGGCGCGTTCGCGTGGATGGTCAAGCAAGCGGGCTTCGCGCCTCGCCCGGAAAAAGGCCATCCGGTGTGTCGCGGAAAGATCAAGAGGGCGGACCGGATGCAGTGCCAGCACCGCCTCATCAGGCGTCAAGAAAAGTTCGTATCCGCTGCCATGAGAAACGAAACGAACATCGCGCGCGGTTTGCCCTTGATTCTCTTCAAATCGCAGCGGCAAGTTAGCATACCCGGCAGCGGCTGCTTGGCGCGCGGCTTTTTCGCTGGAGACCTTGGCAGACCCGCTCCTGCTCGATGAGCGCTCGGAGAGCGATCCGAACCAGCGCCTTGCGCTCGGACTGGAGGAAACAAAACACACGACGGAAGCGAGGACAGCGAAAACGGAATACAAAGCGATCCGAGCCGTGCGGGACTTCGTCTGCATGGGGACTGCCCTCCTGGATGCTCGAGCGCGGCTGGCCCACAGGACGTGTCGAACGGAAGACTAGAAGACTGGTCTTGCGAGTACCGAGGCCCAGGGCTTGGGTGCGAGGGCGCAGTACGAAGTCTGCCGGTCAACAGCAACCGTTGAGTTACCAGTGCGAGGATTACACGTGCAAAAAGATGCTAGCACACTGTTCCAAGATGGGAAGGTTTGTTGCCCATTTTGTGCGTATTACGATCGATTTTGTTCCTGATTAGACAACGGTACAGACGCAATGTCTGAAATCTAGACAGGTCTCTATGCGTTTTGCGTCTCGAAGTCAGCACGAATAACACGGCAGAGGTCCTCAATTCGATTGGGATCGTCGCTGGGATGGACTATCCGGACTGGAATGCTGGAGGCCAAACGGCTAAGGACCGCGAATTCCGTGGCGCGCATATCGCGGTCAAGCAAGTTCGTCGCGTACGTATTGGGCACCAGGGACAACAACGCTTCGGAACTCGAGATAGCGTTCACTTCAGGACCAACTGCTGAGAGCCGCGCTCCAAGAATGTACACGGCGTCGAGAGGAAGCATTCGGTTTTCAAAGCGGGTTCCATCCTGACCGAGTGCGAGCCGCCGTTTGTCCCAATCGTGAACCAAGCGTGGGAGTGCGTCAGCGGAGCCGTAGAGCATCTTCACGGATTCCGGCCAAAGACAAAGGTGCGGGTACGCGGGTAAGACGAAGAACCGTCCTTCCCGTTCGATGAGCCCGACGATGTCGTCGGAAACGACTGCTTGACCCAAGCGTGCGAACGCAGCCGCAGTCGTCGATTTCCCAGCGCCTGCCGCGCCCACGAAAGCCACGCAGCGGTTCGCAAACGCCACGGCACTCGCGTGCAGGCAAACGACTCCTCGCAACCGCAGTACGAATCCGAGGACGGGCCCTAACAGATACGAGGTGGCATTCTCCAGTGACAATTGGTCAGGCCAAGTGGCCCAGACGATGCTTCCCTTTCGATCCAGCCAAAATTCGGTGGCGTCACTGTAGACGAAATGCAAGAAATCGCCCTGAAGGGTCTCCCAAACACGCAGCGCGGGACGTCCGAGATCGTCGGTATAGACACTGACGTAAGTCAGTTTCTTCGAATGACGCTCGGACTGTGGAAGGAGATCGATATCCGGAGCAACTCCCAAGCGAAGTTGGATTTCCGGATGCGCAACGGCGGAATTCCACAGAGGCAGACCTGGAATGGGTAGATTGGAACTGAGCGACAATCCAAAAAGCGAGTAATGAAACTCTTCCACGATAGGCGGTCAAACTCTAAGCGTTCGTTCTGTTGTGAGTCGGGCCTGTGGGGTGGGCGTCTGGTTGGCCAGCGTGTCCCTGGGAGAGAGTTATCTCTCGCACGGTCCCGTAAACCGTAACTTTGGGTGGAGCATAAGCCTTCTTGGGCTTCCGTACCACAGCTTTATCCATTACCAGCTCTCCACACACAATTTACTTCGGCGGGGCTCCGAATAGACTGTAGCCAAAAGTTGAGGCAGTGTGGCCGGGTACCAAGAATCACCTGCTCAGATAACATA
>CAYOOS010000814.1:0-1988 GCA_964405585.1 uncultured Acidobacteriaceae bacterium
GCAGGATCACCTGCGCCAAATGGTTGCATCCCAAGGATTATCTGCGGCAAATTTCCCAGGAAGTCGTGAACGAGTTGCGCAAGTTCCTTTCCCCCGGTGATGTGGCCATCGATATTGGCGCGCACACCGGCGACACCACGATCCCCATTGCTCTTGCCACGGGCAAAACGGGCTGCGTGCTCGCCTTTGAGCCCAACCCTTATGTGTTCGCAATTCTCCAGCAGAATGCCGCCCTCAATCCTGAAAAGACACGCATCATTCCGCTGATGTTTGCCGCTTCACCGGAAGACGTATCGCTCGAATTCCATTATTCCGATTCGGGATTCTGCAATGGCGGGCGCTTTGAAGGCATCAGCAAGTGGTTCCACGCGCATGCCTTTGAACTGCAGGTGCAAGGCAGGAATGTGCATGTTCTGCTGAAGCAGTCGTATCCCGAGCTGATCCCGCGGATCCGTTTCATCAAAATAGATACGGAAGGCTACGAACCGGTCGTGCTGGAATCGCTTCGCGAGTTGATCCTGCAAGTGAAGCCGTACATGAAAATCGAAGTGTACACGCACCTGAATCGCGAGCAGCGCCGGGCTTTGCACCGTTCCATCACGGCTTTCGGCTACACGATCCGCCGCATTATTGACGATAGCCACTACTGGGGTGAAGTCCTGGGCGAAGACGACCTCAGCAAGTGGCGCTGCTTCGACATCTTCTGCCTGCCAAACCCCACCTCTTCCTGAAGTTCCTAAAGCCCACTTAACCGTCGCGTTCTATCCCGTACGGAAGAGAAAATGCCAGGTCACGTCCACCGCCGCGTGTACCAAAGCCGAAGCGAAAATCGAGCCGGTTTTGCGCCAAGTCAAGCCATAGAAAATTCCCGCGATCGTTGCCAGCGCGACGTAGCGCCAATTCGGAAAGCCCATATTGGTAATGTGTGAAAAGCCGAAGAGCACCGAAGCGGTCCACCAGCCTGCCCAATCCGTCTTGGAATCGCGCGAGAGCAGGTTCTGCAGCAATCCTCGAAACAAAAATTCTTCTGGCCACGCCGTGAATATCAAGATCGCCATGCCGGTGAAAAGCAATCCACTCCATCTTCCCCACTGTGGCGCAAACTCGATGAAGTGCATTCCGGTTCCCAGCGGGATGGCGATGCATCCGAAGACCACAAAGCTTCCCACTACATAGAATGTCCAGCTCTTGCCCCAGCCGATCGAATAGCCTATGCCCTTCAGCCGCCGCACAAGCACAAAGGCGGCCAGCGCGACATTCACGGCCACCAGCACCGTGAAGACGTACGCCAGGCGCGCATTCGGATACGGCCATAGCCAATGCGATGGCGCGAACTTTACGAACACCCAAACGCCCGCAACGGTCACGTAATCCTGCCAGGCGCCCGGCGCGGCTCCTCCCGCGGAGACGGCCAATCCCAGTGGTACAAAGATGAAGCCGGCCATCGCGCCTGCCCGCGCCAGTTCGAATGTTCCGGTGCTCAGCAGGTACGCCAGATAGAACACAAGCACACAAGCGCCAAGAAAGAATCCGGCGCCGGGTCCGAATTTCTCGGCTAGGGCTTCGGGTACGCCGCGCGCCGCGAACGACAATGTCACCAACAGAAAAAACACAAACGCGGTGAGCGTCGCGCCGAACGCACGGCCGCCGTAGCCTTGCCATGTGGCATACAGCGCACCAGCAAGGCACAGCCCCGCCCAGATTCCCAACACTGCCCCAATACCGAGTTGTTTCATTCCGCCTGTTCCTCTGTGCGTATTTTTCAGCTTAAGCTGCGCCACCCATGGAGCATTGCGATTTCTTCATTGCGCACTCATTGTAAACTGAGCTTGCTCTTGCCGCCCTTCACTGATACGTAAGGGATAAGCAAAGTGCTAGCGCCAGTGGTCCACTTGGCTCCTGGTCGCTGATCTCTGGCAACGGACAACGGGTAATCCTCAATTGAAACGCCTCTCCTACATCGACTGGATGCGCGGCCTCGCCTGCCT
>CAYOOS010000815.1:0-1986 GCA_964405585.1 uncultured Acidobacteriaceae bacterium
CAACGCGGGATTTGATTGACCGCCTGCGGGAAGCCCGCGAGAACACAGATGAACTCTTTCAAATTGTCCGCCCGGAATTTCTGTATGAGCGTCCAATCCCCGAAAGGCATCGCATCGCTTTCTACATTGGTCACCTGGAAGCATTTGATTGGAACCTGCTGCAGCACGCAATGCCCTACTTGAAATCATTGGCGCCTGATGTCGACAGACTGTTCTCGTTTGGAATCGATCCGGTGGATGGAGGGCTGCCGACGGACCAGCCGGAGGATTGGCCGACCATTGCAGAAATCGGAGAGTACGTACGACACATTCGTCAGTTGATCGATGGAGTTCTCGTGGCCGGCGACATCGAGCGGACTTCCGCGGGGACAGAACCGTCGCTGCAGATGCTTCTTCATGTGGCAACTGAACATCGGCTGATGCATGCAGAAACACTGGCCTACATGTTCCACCAATTGCGGCCGGAGCAGAAGAACAAACAGCTTCAGGATCCAGCTCCTGAAGGAAAGATCCCAAAAGAGATGGTCACAATTCCAGCCGGGCGCACCACACTTGGATTGGCACGCGGCGACGGCGCAGTGTTTGGATGGGACAACGAATTTGAAGCCCAAGATATGCCGGTTCCCGCCTTTAAGATGGATAAGTACATGGTGACGAACGGGGAGTTTCTCGATTTTTTGCTCGCGGGCGGCTATGACGACCCTCAGCTCTGGTCGGAGGAGGATTGGCGGTGGAAAGAAACGCAGGATATTCGACATCCCGCGTTTTGGAAGCGTCGAGACGGAGAGTGGTTTTTTCGCGGCATGTTCGAGGAACATTCCCTGCCTGGCAACTGGCCGGCATATGTGAGCCATGCGGAGGCCAGCGCGTATGCGCGATGGGCGGGAAAATCGCTCCCAACGGAGGCGCAATGGCACAGAGCGGCTTATGGAAATCCTCGCGGTGCGGACACGAGTTTTCCCTGGGGAGAAGAGGCTCCGAAGAGGGGGATGGGAAACTTTGACTTCTCGCGATGGGATCCAACGAACGTCAATGCTTTTCCGGAAAACAAAAGCTCGTTCGGAGTTGTGGGTCAAATCGGTAACGGATGGGAGTGGACAGCAACCAAGTTCGTCCCGCTGGATGGGTTTGAGCCCTTCTCGTTTTACCCCGGGTATTCGGCGAATTTTTTCGACGGCAAACACTACGTGATGAAGGGCGGTTCCGCGAGAACCGCAGCTCCGTTGCTGCGGCGATCGTTCCGAAACTGGTTCCAACCGCACTACCAATACGTGTATGCGGGCTTTCGATGCGTCTCACATTAAGGCAGGGAGGTAACTACAATCCATGCTGACGAGTCTGATGCCAACAACTGCGCTGGATGAATTTGCCCTGGACGTTCGCCAGGGGCTCTCAAAGGCGGGCCAGAAGGAATTGCCTTCAAAATATTTTTATGACGCGACGGGGTCGGCATTGTTCGAAGTGATCTGCCACCTGCCGGAATACGGCCTGACTCGCGCCGAAGAACGCTTGCTTTCGCGTCATGCCAAGGAAATTGTGGACATTCTGCCAGGGCCGACTTTTGTGGCGGAGTTGGGGAGTGGAACTGGGAGGAAGACGCGGTTTATTCTCGAAGCGCTCTGCGGAAGACAGCCGACTTCTTATCATCCGATCGAGATATCGGCCAGTGCCTTGGCGATGTGTGAGCGCGAACTTCGCGACATCAACTCCATCAGCATTGTGGGGTTCGAGAGCGAGTATCTGAGCGGCTTGCTGGAGGTCGCGGCCCTTCGGGAAGAGCGAGAGCGCTTGCTGGTGCTGTTTCTGGGCAGCACCATTGGCAATTTCGACGGTGAAGCGAGCATTGCGTTTCTGAAACGGCTGCGAAGCATCCTGCGCGAGGGCGATGCGCTGTTGCTTGGAGCGGATTTGGAAAAGCCTGTTGACACACTCGTGGCCGCCTACGACGACGCGCTGGGCGTCACGGCGGCTTTCAACCGCAATCTG
>CAYOOS010000816.1:0-1979 GCA_964405585.1 uncultured Acidobacteriaceae bacterium
CAGGCTGCTCCACCCCGCGAATGCATCATAGCGAAAGCGTTCGGCTTCGTCAAACTACGCTTTGCAGCGGTGACGGTGTTGCGTGATGTGACTGCTTCCTTGCCGTGTACGGATTTTCCGTTCGCAATTCTAAGTTCAATCGGCCGCAGCAACATCACGACCCCCACCGCCTTGTAGATCTTCATTGGCAGCACCGGTTGACTTCTTCAGCTGAATTCTCTCTCACAGGCCTCGACGTGGGAAATCTCACCCGAGTGCGTGTCGAACGAGCGTGGCACGCGCACGTTTCCACGATTCCACTACGCGCTCAAAACGATCTAGGGTGCGAAACAGCCGAAAATATCGAGTATCAGTTGGGTCGGATTCGACGGGAATGCGTCGACCGAACCACTTGCGCCGGGTGTCACTGCCATGTTCGATGTGACCGTTCCGTCCAATGCGGACAGTGCCGCTGCGTTTGGCTGCGACGTACCCGGCGGCCACAATGTCAAGTAGCCCAGCGGCGCCGGCGGCACGACCGTAGCGTTGAACACATACGCCTGCGCGCTGACCGGTACGCCGCATCCGCTCCATATCACACTTGCATCGAACGTTGCCGCCAGCGGCCCAACGGCATTTTGTCGCGTATCCAGCGTCCGGCAAGGCGATAGCGTGTAGAACGATAGCCCGCCAGTCCCGGCTGGCGCGAAGTACCCATCGACATCGACCACCAAGTCGGTGTCGTTGCTGGCATATACGTTGATCGTTACGTCTGCTCCAGCCTCCACAAGCGCTGCATTCGCCGTTACCGTTCCGGTCACCGCGCTCAGGGTCGCTGTCGGAGGTTGCGCCTGCCCTCCTGCCCACGCCGTCAGATAGCCCAGCGGTTCCCTGGGGATTGCGGTAACGTTGAGCGAATAGACCCTGGCGGTTCCCGGCAAATTACACGAGGATTGGGCCAATAAGAACAGCCGCGTGGCACCTCCGGCCAGGAACGGTCCACCTAACTCTCCGTTCGGATTGCGGGTGTCCACCAACCGGCATGGCGTCATCCGAAAGAATTCCAGCGCCGTGGAATCGGTTGCCAGCACGAAGTACCCGTCGATGTCCAGTACCACGTCGGTGGTATTGGAGGCAAACACGCTGACCGCACCGCTCGCGCCGGCCGGCACGATGGCCGCATTGGATCGTACCCGGCCGTCGACCGAACTGACGGTGGCGACCAGTGGCTGCGTCTCCCCCGCCGGCCACAGGGTGAGGTACCCCAGAGGACCGGTCGGAACCACGGCGACATTGAGCGAATAGGCAGCAGCCGTCGAGGGGATATTGCACGAGCCGGACGGGATGGTGAAGTTACGCGAGGTCCCGCCAGTAATTGTCGGTCCTCCGAACGGCCCACTCGCATTCCGAGTGTCCAAGACTCGACAGGGAGCGACGGGCACAAAGCGCAGCGCCGAGGTGACAGGAGCGGCGGGCGTCCCCTCCCGGATGGTGGAATTCGCTGTATCCGCCACGTAAATACTGCCCGAAGGGGTCACCGCCACCGACTCGGGATCGTCAAACGTGGCTCCGATTCCCGTGCCGTCAGTGCTTCCTGGAACGTTTATGTTACCTGCCAGGGTCGATACCACGCCATCGGAAATCAGGCGAATCGTATTGCCACCATAATCCGCTACGTAGACGTTGCCGTTGCCATCTACGGTTACACCCACCGGATCCCCAAAGATAGCCATTGCAGCCGACCCGTCGCAATAAAGGCACCCCGTGCCACCTCCTTCTGGATTGCCCGCGAAAATCGTCACCACACCTGCCACGAACAAAAAGGCCATCCAGCCGCGGTCGGCGGCCAGCGCCCCGCTCAGGATGTTGAACTCGCTTTGAAAAAGGCTGAACGGCGGCGTGCCGGTGACCGCCAGTGTTGCCACCAAAAACAACCCGCCCGTCCACGGCAGCGTGTGCATGACGCCGCGGACTTTGCGGAAGTAGGGCGTGCCAAAATG
>CAYOOS010000817.1:0-1977 GCA_964405585.1 uncultured Acidobacteriaceae bacterium
GCCACACGGATCTCTACCTGGTTCAGGCCGCGCTCGGCTGTCACCGTCACAGTGCCGCCCGAGGCGCGCTGGGAGATGCCGTGACGAATGGCATTTTCAACCAGCGGCTGCACGATGAGGCAAGGTACCAGCGCATACTTCACTTCGGGGGTGACTTGTATTTCGATGCGCAAAGTTTCTGCGAAACGAATCTTCTGGATGGCGATGTAGTGGTCGAGAAACGCCAGTTCCTCCGCCAGCGGAATCTCCTGCCTGTCCCGCGCATCGAGCGACAGGCGAAGCAGATCCCCCAAGTGCTCGATCATGGTGCGCGCCAGCCTCGGATTGCGCTCCACCTGCGACGAGATGGTGTTGAGCGCATTAAAGAGGAAATGCGGGTCAAGCTGCATGCGCAGCGCATTCAGGCGCGCTTCGGAAAAGCTGCGCTCCATTCGCTCCAGGCGCAGTTCACTAGCCAGATAGTGCTGGTAGTATCGGAAGGTCTGGCGCGCGCCGAAGATGGCCCAATAGACCAGCCAACTCCACAAAAAGCCTTGGCGGAACGCGCTCGGTAGAAAGCGTCGATCCGCCAGGATACTCCATGCGCCCAGGCCGAGAGAGGCGCGCAGCGCGACGAGCACGTAGAAGTACAAGATGGTAAGAGCCACGCTCGCGAGCAAATGCGCGAGAATTCGCATCCCCAGCTGGTTCTCTTTGAATGGCAGCCGCGAATCCGCCCAGAAGATAAGAGGTGTGACCAGGCCCCAGGACCACCACTGAACGAAAGAACCACCGAGAGCGCTCCTCCAATTGCCGGACGAAAGCATCGGCAAGGCAAACAGCACTCCGAGAGCGCTCCACAGTAGAAACGCGGCTGTCCATCGCGCCCAGCGATTCTTCATCCCAAGATTCTAGAACACCGGGAGAATGCCGTGTAGAACAACTCGTGCCCAGGGGTGGACTCGCACGTCTATTGGCGATCGAACACCAGGATTTTTTGGGCCTTGCTTTGACCCACCAGGCGCATAGTCATCGTCAAGGTCTGGAGATCCGTAGAGAGCTCGATCTGCCGGGTGCCCGTAATCGCGCCTTTGAATTTTCCCGTGATTTCCAGACTGCGCTCGTTCACGCGGCGGCCCGAAAATGCAGAGCCTGGATCCGCATGCGGACCGAGGTCCGGATAATCGTTCCCGTCGAACTTCATCTTCCTATTCATTTCTGCACCATTAAATGAAAGGCCATCACCCTCGTAGGGCTGGATCTGGAGCTCGATCCCCGGCTTAACCTTCTCGCTGTCGCTATCCCATGTTCCCTGGAAACCCGAGCTCCCCGCCGTCCGCTGGTACACATACGGCACGCTCGATGTCGAACCGTCGGGCGCGTATTCCGTATAGGCGTCGTTCAGCGTTTTGCCGTCTTCGGAAAGCGTCCAATACGCCTTGATGAGCATGCGGCCGCTCATCTTGCGGACGACCTCCCAGTTGTTGGGTCCCGTCACTTTGATGGAGAAGGTGGTCCCGCTCAGGCCCGGCTGGTCAGTCCCGTCGGCCACGATTGTGTCGACGAAGCCGGGGGCAAAGGTGATGGCGTATCGGTTTGCGCCTACGGCCTCAACCTTCATTTCGTCGTTCAGTTTGCTTTTGGACGGGTTCACCGTCCATTTGCCTACGAAGGGATCGTCCGCTGCCCATAACGTGCCGGTAATCAGACAAGCAATCAACTGCAACCGAAAAGTCCGATTTAACATTTAGCTCCTCAAAGGTATTCGCCTCCGTGCCGCAAGTGAACAAGGCATTCGGAGGAATTGAATGTCGTATTCGCATGGCGCAAGTCTAACCGCAGGCGCCGATCCTGTCCTCCGAAATGTTGTGGAACGGACAAGCAAGTTGCGAAGCGGTCTTCTTGGCCATCGGTCCGGCGATAGATAGAAGGCTGTATCGAGTGCGACGCCGACTTGAATTTCGCCAGCGGAATGTAGCTTGCCCCTGGCATCTCCCT
>CAYOOS010000818.1:0-1976 GCA_964405585.1 uncultured Acidobacteriaceae bacterium
CAAAAGCGTCGCAGCCTTCGCGCAAAATGTGACGAATCTCGCCTCAAAGGAAGAGGTCCTCGAGGAACAACTGAAATCTGACGGAAAGGTTGGCAAACACTTCACGGAGAAGTTCGAGTATTTAGTGGTGGCCGAAAGGGGGCCGGGCGGCGTGAACTTGCGAGAGTATCGAACCGATGAAAATGGCAAGGTAGTAAAACCCACCGGTCTAACGAAGGGCTACATGGTGACCAGCGGGGATTTTTCCGCGGCACTCTGTTTCCTCCCAATCCTTCAAAATGCTTCGTCTTTCCGTTACCTCGGTGAACAGGATGTCGACGGTCGCAAGGCGTACGTGCTGGTCTTCGCCCAAAGGGCGGGATCGGCCGGGCCGGCCGGACTGCTCCGTAGCGCCGGCGGAGAAAAATCCGTAACATCCGTTCTCCAGGGCATTGCCTGGATCGATTCGGACCGCTACCAGATCGCTCGCTTGCGTACCGACCAATTCCCACCGGCTTCGGGCGCCAGCGTATGGAGACTGATCAGTGACATCCATTACCACGAAGTTCATTTTCAGGAACCGGCCTCGGCGCTGTGGATCCAGGACAAGATTGTGGTCACAATGAGCTTCACCGATCGCACCTGGCGCGATGAGCATCAGTACTCGAACTTCAAACTGTTCACCGTAGATACCAAGGTGAATTCGCAGCAAAGCCGCCAACCGAACTAAATCACCGACTCTCGTTCCCGCGGCCAAAAACCCCTGGTGATTTTGTCCTGCGGGAGGCCCGTTTTCCTGCCATTTTCAAGGGCTGCTCCGGTATGGCCGAAGAGGATTATTTATGGTCGTGTGGCAAATGGCCCATTTTGTCGCGAATCATTGCCGTACCTTAACATGACCAACGACTTCACTGAGCCGGAACTTGCATGTGACTTTCCATTCCTGCCACCACTTGCAGCGGCTCGATTCTGCCCATCAGCAGCGTTCCCAAAAAATAAGCCAGTGGCATCAGGAGTCCAAGTATTAGGAAAACAGCGTGGTAGCTGCCTGTGCGGTCGAGGATCCGGCCGACCAGCCAGATGCTGATCACAGAACCGATCGTGGAGCCGGCTCCGCCAATGCCGAATACCGACGCGACCGCCGCCGACGGGAAATAGTCGCCGGGAAGAGTCTGAACCGTAATCGACCAAGCCATCCAAAAGAAGATCGCCACACAGATAAATGCCATGGTCCAGAACAGTGAGTTCGCAAACGCGGCGGCAATGCCGATCGGCGAGACCATCGCCCCCACCAGCATCAGGGATTTGCGCGTCCGGTGAACGCTCCAGCCCGCTCGCTGCAACATCAGTGCGATCCATCCAGTGGCGAAATTTGACAAATCTGAAACCAGGAACGGGATCCAGGCGATGGCGCCGATCGCTCCCAAATTCAGGCCGCGCTCCCGGGTAAGAAATTCGGGGATCCAAAACACATAGAAATACCAGAGAGGATCGGCAAGAAACCGGCATACAAAAACGGCCCAGGTCTGCTTATAGAGCACCAACTCCCGCCAACTCATCCGGCCGGAAGCGGAACCGGTGTCGCCCCCCTCCGTCAATTTCATCTGCGGGTGACGGAGCCGGAAAGCCTGGAAAGCAATCAGCCAGAGGAACCCGAGCGATCCCGTGACCACAAAGGCGGCTCGCCAGCCGAATCGCGCGGTCACGTATACGACCAAGCCAGGGGCGATCATTGCCCCCAGACTGGATCCGCTATTACAAACGCCCATGGCTAGAGTGCGTCCCTTCTCTGGGACCCAGATCGCCACGGCTTTGGCGAACGAAGGCCATGATCCCGCCTCGCCCGTGGCCAGCAACGAGCGAAAACAACCCATACTCACGGCCCCTCTCGCAAAAGAGGTGAGCACGCCGGCGATGGACCACCAGGCAACGGCAAGGCTGAGCCCCAGCCCCACACCCAATTTGTCCAGCACCCAACCTGCGAGGGGCATGGCCAA
>CAYOOS010000819.1:0-1971 GCA_964405585.1 uncultured Acidobacteriaceae bacterium
CGCCATCCAATCCGCCACCTCGATATCCTTCGCCAGCGACGCCTCGATGTCCTTCACAATCTGCACTACGCGTTCCTTGTTCTCCGCTGGAAACGCCCTCTTCACGTACACTTCCCCCAGCGCCTCTCCCAGATTCCCGTCCACCGCCCGCACGCACCGCCGCCACCGCGGTTCCAATTCTTCCGCGCCCACCAGCGTCCGCCCGTAAAAGTCGAAGCTCTCGTTCACAAACGCTTCGCTCAACCCATTCGCGTTTCCGTGCAGCATCTGCCAACGCAAGTACGTCTTCCATTCCTCCAGCGTATGCCCCTTCAGCATCGTTTCCAGACTCTTGAAAAACTCCGGCGCGCTCACGATGTACTTCCCTGTCGCCGGAGATTTCACGGCCTTCAAGTACCCATCCCAGTCAAACGACGGCGTCAGTGCTTTCACCTCCACCAGCGTCATCGGGTTATTAATCTTGTTCGGATCGCGCCGCGCAACCGGGTCCATCGCCGCTTTGGCCAGCTCCGTCTCGATCGCAAGCACAACTCCCGCATCCCTCTTCGCTTGCTCCGGTTTTTCTCCTGCCAGCACAAATATGTTCGCCACGTGCTGCACATACTTCCCGCGAATCTCTTTCGACTTGTCGTCCTGATCCAGGTAAAAGCTCTTCCCCGGCAATCCCATCCCGCCTTGGTCAATCGATGCCACATTGTGCGAAGCGTCCGCAAAGTCTGGCTGCCCCGAATATCCCAGCAACGCCGCATTCGTCTGGTTGTCCCCGCCCAACTCCGCGCCCGGTATCGTCTGGTGCAGGTGCGCCACTTCCTCCGCGATCTCCCTCTTGGACGTTATCCCCGCGATCCGCTCCAGCTCCGGCTTCAGCCACTCCGCCGAATGCGCATTAATGTTCTTCGTATCCATACACGCAAAATAATAGTCGCCCACCTTCTGCTCGTTCGGCGTGCGCTTCGCATCCGCCGCCGACGTCTGCTCCAGAGTCTTCACCAGCACCGTCTCGTTCCACAGCTCCAGCGGACTCTCCACTCCCCACGTCACCTGGTCCGCCGGGATAGGATGCGCCGCGAGCCACTTCCCATCCGCGTACGCAAAAAAATCGTCACAGGGATTCACTCCCGCATCCACGTTCGCCGTGCTGAACGATTCCAGCTTCGGCAATTCCTTCGGCGGCATCGCCGGAGATTTCTCCTGCCCCATCACGCCCATACCCGCCGCACACAACGCCAGCATCATCGCCAAGTAGCGCATAAAACTCCTCTTCCTCAGAAAGTATCTGGAACACAAACGCTCAATAATTCCGCCCCAATTCTACCAGACAAACTCCTACCCCTCAGCGCAGCCGCACCCCACCCTATTTCGACGTCCCTCCCCCAATTTCGTCTCCCACGTCCACGCAGTGTGCCCCAGGTTCGATTTTTTTGCTTGGGTCTTGGGTTGGCCTTGTTACATTTCTTAGCGAAGTACTTGAGGGTGCCCCATCCTTTGCGTTTCTTGCAAAGGGTGGGCTCTGACGATCCAAAGCCACAACTCCTCTTCTCTTAACTCTTCTCTGCGAACTCTGCGTCCTCTGTGATCTCTGTGTAAGCTTTTTTCTCCATTTCCCCGTGAACACAGCATTCGTGTGGCAAAGATTGCATGAATCCCGGCACCATTCCCCTTTCCGAATTTCGATTTTCGCTCCCCTTCCACCAATACTCCCTAGTCACGTTCCCCTCGCGCCATCGTATTCCTTTCAACACATTCTCCCTCCACTAACTCCCTTTCCGTGTTGTCATATCCATATGCAGGCAATTAAACAGCAGGAGCGCCGCCGCAGCCGTCGCATCCGCATTGGCCAACCCCTCAAGGTGCGCCCATCCGATCCTCGCGATCCCCATTTCGAGGAGACCTCCACCACCAAAAACGTTTCTCGCGATGGCATCTACTTCCTCTCCAAGAACCTGATTTTCTATGTTGGCATGCGCCTGT
>CAYOOS010000820.1:0-1967 GCA_964405585.1 uncultured Acidobacteriaceae bacterium
GATGCACCAGGCACCCCAGCTGGATGCGTGTTTGAATTATTTTTTTGATTGGAGTAGAGCTGGAATTTAACGATCCTCGACTATTCGACATCCGAGTCCCGTTATCATTTCCCGATTCGCGGTTCGGCCACAAACGCCCAGCCTTTTTCAATTATCAGTGAAAGAGAGATTACCAGGTGTTATACGGCGTTCCGTCGCTGCCGTTCTGGTCGGAATTGGAGTGAACATCATCTATTCCCACGCCCGTCTGCTCCGGGGTCATGATCGTATCCCCAAAATGCGCTACCCAATCCCGTTGTTGGGTAAAAGGATCGATCGGCAAATCTCGCATGTAGTGTGCGTCCACCAGATCCGAAAGTGCCTGCGGCGCCTGCAGTTTGTCCATCGTGTAGTTATCAATGGCCACCCGCATCGTCTGCAGGTCCGTCTTCAATACCGATTCGCGCGCCCGCCGGATCGCCCCCTGGTACATCCCTGCGGCAATTCCCACCAGGATCAGGATGATCGAAATCACGATCATCATTTCGATGAGCGTAAACCCGCGAACCGCGCGTGGCGTACCCATCGCACGGCCCATGCGCCAGTTCCCGCCGCTCTCTCTGCTCATCTCGTCGCGTTCCTTCAAGATTTCACCAATCCGAATACTTCGTGCCGTCCAGCGCCGTCCCCGTCGACTTCGAATACACGTCAAATACGTTATTTCCGCCCCAGCTCGTCGAATCCGGATCATCCTGTATGGAGCGCATTCCCCATTCCGTCTGGCCCGTCATGGGATCCACCGGAATGCGCCGCAAGAAACGAATATTGTGTCCCGTAGCACCCGCTCCGCCCACCGCCACGCCTTTCACCAGCGTATCCAGGTCCGGTGGATAGCCTTCGCTTCCCACTTGCACGCGTATCTTGTTGCTGTCCGCCAAATCCTTGTAATGGTCAATGGCGTCGCGCATGTCCCGCAAATCCCGCCGAAGTTCCGTCTCCCGTTGCCGCACAATCGTGTACCGCTGGAGGGGAATCGCCGCCGAAGACAGCACCAGCAGAATCGTGCACGCAATAATCAACTCCAAAAGCGTCAAACCCGCTTCCGGGGAGAGCCTGCGTTTCCCTCGAGTGGACTGCATCTTGCCCTCTTGATTTGGGACGATTATTGCACCCGCAAAGTTGCTTCGCTGGTCACCAGCGGAATCGGCTTTTGTTGCGAGTCTTTCGCATTCACCTGCACGATCGACAGATTCGTCGTGCCCGGCGCCAGCGCCTTGATCACCACGCCCAGTAATGTTCCGCTGCCATTCACGCCCGGCGTATTAGGCTGCCGCGTTGCTGAAATAATGGCTTGTCCGTGTTCCTTGTCCACGCGCTGCACGATCGCGATTTCCTGCGTCCCGCCCGAGAGGAATCCTCCGTGGCGCACCTCTTCCACGCTGATGATCGCGGGATTGTATTGCAGCAGCATCGGCACGGAGTAAAGATCCGTCACATTTTCGACGACCACCCCTATCGTGGCCGTCTGCCCCGCGGTCAGGTTCAACGCGGCGGGCTCGAAGCGCATTCGCGGTCCCATCGCTCCTTGTGCTTGTGGCACTACACTCGGCGCAACCGGCGGCGTCACAGGTGCTGGTGCAGGCGCGGGCGCTCCCGCGGGAACTAGTGGCCCCGCAGGTGTTTGTGCCGGCCCGGCTGGCGGTATCATTTGCGGATTCGGATTCGCCGTTGGCGCCTTCACTTCCAATTCCCGCTTGGCTCCCACGAACGTATCCGTGCCAGAGAACATGGCCCGCAGGTTGGCCTTGCTCCAATCCGGCATCCTGACAACGCGAGGTGTCAGCACGATCAAAACCTCGTCTTCCTGCGTCTCTGTATTATCCGTAGCAAACAAGTAATGCATTACCGGAACATTGGCCAACCCTGGCCACCCATTCAGGGTCTTGGTGTCGGTCCGCTGGATCAATCCTGCAAGGATGCTGACTTCT
>CAYOOS010000821.1:0-1967 GCA_964405585.1 uncultured Acidobacteriaceae bacterium
TTCCGTTCAGCACGTTTTCATTGCGCGACAGCGGATCGAACCAGGTCTTGTCGTGGAGGTACTGCAACCCAAGATCGTAATACTGCCGGCCGGCGCCGCGCTGGTACGCCAGAAACAGATTCTCCGGCAGGGTATACGACTCGTCCCAGTTCCACGACGCGTCATTCGGATCCTGATCCGTCCGCCACGGATGGTCATGTTCCACCGCATGTCCCGGCAGCAGCGGCAGCGCGGTTTTCGTGGTCTGCTCCAGAATGGCGAGCGCCTGCGGGTCCTTTGCATAAAGGTGCGAGTCCAGCAATCCCAGCAGCAGTTTGTCGTAGGTGTATGCGGGAAAGCGATTCTTCCGGTAGAAATCCGCCGTGATCGTTTCGGCATAAAGGCGATTGAGCCGCAACACCTTTTCGCGCGTAGCCGCGTCGCCGGTAATGGCATAGGCGCGCGCTAGCGCGGATACCCATTGTCCGAACTGACAACCCGGAGCAAACCCCTGGTCGAAGTTCTTGCGATAGTCGTAGGCGGGATCGTATTGGTACCACCCGCCCAGATCCTCGCCGGGCGCGGCCATGCCGGACATCTGCCGGAACGGCTTTAACAGGCTGTCTTCACTCAACGCCATCAGCACGGCATGGGTGTTGAACAACTGCGATTCGTGCGGGTCGCTGGCGATGGACACATCGCCATAACCGAACTCGGCGAGCGGAGAAGGCATCGCGGGCTCCGCGCCCCAGGCACCACTCGCCATCGCCGCGGCGGCCAGCGATCCGGACTGAAGAAAATGTCTGCGCGAAGTCGTGTTTCGTCTCATGCTCATCGTGCCGCCTCCAAACTCGTACCATCATATTCCACTGCTCTGGCGCGGGTTTCGAAGACAGAAGGCGGCATCCAGTAGGAATCGCTCCCAGACGAAGGAGGTGATCAATAGGGCTGGCGCTCAAGGACCCAGGCACCGGCTATTCCTAATAGACAATTGAAGATCAAATTATGCTGAAATAATTGGGTGCAGTGGGATCCTTTTGAGTTCGATGGGAAGATCTTCGACTTAAGCCATTTGGACCCCTGCGTTCACTCCAGCCCGCCAAGGGCACGAACCTACCACGCTGCTACAAGGTCGCGATATTGTTCTCGCTTCATTGTTTCACTCGCGGTGGCGAGGGCGAGACGGTCGATGCCGGCATGCAGTATAGCGATCACCGCGAAAACCGTGTATTGGACTTTCGGCGATACAATCTTTCTCTCCAGCTGCCCGCAATCGTCAAGAGCCTAATGACCCGCAAGTGCTTTCATACGGAACGCGGGAATTTTTTTACGGTCTCGATCGTCGATGAGGGTGGCGACAAGGTTGATTACGAAATCTACTTCACCGTATCGAAGTCCTCGAAGGCCGGGATTATCAATCTGTTTATTCAGAGCGCCTACCCGCGCGATGCCGCTTACAGCAGCAGTAGACCGAGGAAGCATCCCAAACCCATCGCCTTCCCTGTCATCCTTTATAACGTCCTGAATAGGATTCCGATAAAGGCGCGAAAATAAGAACGGCTCCCGAAGGAGCCGTTCGTTTCCGCTAATCGGACCTCTTGGCTATCTCCACACTTGGGTGGAGGCCGGTTTCCCCGGCGGGATCGGTGCACGGCGTCCGCCGTTCCGTTCATACACCGACACCATCATAGTAGCCCCTCAGCAATTGGAAATCAAGCCCCCCACCGCCCTTACCGTTCCTACCGTAGAAACTGCCATGTTTTCAATCCCTTGCAGTCGATCCTAATTTGACGCGAAGTGTTCAATCGACTGCCAAATCAACGCGCAATCGCCCGTCCCAAAAGACTCTGACATTCTGCACACAACTGTACACAAGTCTCGCTATGTCACCTTCACGGCAAGCTTCGTAAATCTTTGAGGCGTTGTGATTTGCATGGTGCGCCCGGGCTGACTCGAACAGCCGACCTTTTGGTTCGTAGCCAAACGCT
>CAYOOS010000822.1:0-1961 GCA_964405585.1 uncultured Acidobacteriaceae bacterium
GGAGGAACCGATGCGCAGGCCGCGAACATTTGCATGGTTGTTTGGTTTGGTCTTGTTGGCGCTGATGGCGCATGCGGCGGGACGCGGAGATCAGCAGGGCGCGGCGGCTGACGCAAACAATGCGGCTGCGCCGATGCAACAGACCGCGGAGCAGGATCACCAGCGGATGATGGATCTGCTGCACATCACGGCAATCCGGCGCGGAGCGGATGGCGATCCCAAATCGCCGTATGCGGCCAACTACGACGAAGCCAAAGCCAATCCTTACCCGAATCTGCCCGACCCGCTGGTGCTGAAAGACGGCAAGAAGGTGACTTCGGCGAAGATGTGGTGGGAACAGCGCCGCCCGGAAATTGTGGAGGACTTTGACAGGGAGATTTACGGCCGCGCGCCCAAGACGACGCCCAAAGTGAATTGGGAAGTGATCAGCACGAAGCAGGAAATGCACGACGATGTTCCGGTGATTACAAAGAAGCTGGTGGGGCACGTGGACAATTCCGCGTACCCGGCGATTACTGTGGATCTTCAGTTGACGCTGACCACTCCCGCGAAGGCGGCGGGGCCCGTGCCGGTGATGATGGAATTCGTATTCAGCCCGGAATTTCTGGCGGCGTTTTTGAAGCGCATGCCGCCGCCTCCGCCGGGCGCGCCGAGTCCTTTCGCATGGCAGGGGCAGGTGCTGGCGAAGGGCTGGGGCTACGCGACTCTGGTGGCGACGAGTATTCAGGAGGACAACGGCGAAGGATTGTCGCGCGGCATCATCGGACTGGTGAACAAGGGCCAGCCGCGCAAGCTGGACGATTGGGGAGCGCTGCGAGCGTGGGCCTGGGGCGCGAGCCGCGCGCTGGATTATTTTGAGACGGACAAAGCGGTGGACGCCGCACACGTAGGCATCGAGGGCCATTCTCGGTACGGGAAAGCGGCGCTGGTGGCGATGGCGTACGACCCGCGGTTTGCGATCGCTTATGTGAGCTCATCGGGCGAGGCGGGCGCGAAACTCTTTCGGCGCAACTTTGGCGAGCAGGTGGGAAACATTGCGGGCGGCGAATACTACTGGATGGCGGGCAACTTCATCAAATATGACGGGCCGCTGAATGAGAACGATCTGCCGGTGGATGCGCATGAACTGATTGCGCTATGCGCGCCGAGGCCGGTATTCATCGGGGCGGGCACCGTGTCGCAAGGCGATGGCTGGGTGGACGCCAAGGGCATGTTCCTGGCGGCGGTCGGGGCGGGACCGGTGTATAAGCTGCTGGGTAAGAAAGATCTTGGCACGGCGGAATTTCCAGCCGTGGAAACGCCGCTGATTGATGGCGATATCGCGTTCCGGCAGCACAGCGGCGGGCACACGCCAGCGCCGAACTGGCCGACGTTTCTGGAGTTTGCTTCGCGCTACTTCCCCAGCACCTTTAAAGGTGCTAACCTGACCAGGTGAGGGCAGCATGCTGGACATTACAAAAGACATCCAGGCGATGACGACGTTCCGGCGTAACCCCGGGAAGTTCATGAAGCATCTGAAAAAATCGAAGAAGCCGTTGGTGTTGACCATTAATGGAAAAGCCGAAGCGGTGGTTCAGGATGCGGAAGCTTATCAGCGCCTGCTGGACATCGCCGCGCGGGCCGATGCGCTCGAGGGAATCCGCCAAGGCACGGAGGACATGAAGAAGCGGCGGGTGCGTCCGGCGCGGGAAGCTCTGGAAATGTTCCGGAGCAAACATGGCATACCGCGTTAGGCTGACGGAACGCGCCCTGCGGGATATGGAGGCGATTTACGAATTCATTGAAGCTGACGAGTCTGAAAAAGCGTTTGCGTGGTTCCGCGAACTCGCCGAAAGCATCTACAGCTTGCAACGATTTCCTGCGCGTGGGACGCGCGTTCCCGAACGCGGGAAGCTCCGTGAACTGTTTTTTGGGGAGAAGCCGAACACGTACCGGGTGATCTTCGCTGTCGACAAGCGCAA
>CAYOOS010000823.1:0-1955 GCA_964405585.1 uncultured Acidobacteriaceae bacterium
TGGCGACGCCTTCGGAAATTTTCAGCGCGACGTTGCCGACGAAACCGTCGGCGACGATGACGTCGACTTTTCCGTTGTATAAATCGCCGCCCTCCACGTTGCCTATGAAATTCAACGGAAGCTGTTTGAGCAGTTGAAAGGCTTCGCGGGTGAGCTGGTTGCCTTTGGCTTCCTCCTCGCCGATAGAAAGCAATCCGACTCGCGGACCGGGCGTCCCAGGTCTCTTTCCGAACATCGCCCGGAAATAAATATCGCCCATCACGGCGAATTGTTCCAGGTTGTGGGGTTCGCAGTCGACGTTGGCGCCTACGTCTAGCAGCATGGCCGCGGGGCCAGGAGCAGTGGGAAAAACCGCTGCCAGCGCGGGGCGGTCGACTCCGGCCACTGTGCCCAGCACGACTTTTGCGGTGGCCATGGCGGCTCCGGTGTTGCCGGCGGTGACGAAGCCGGCGGCCTGGCCCTCGCGCACCATACGCAAACCTACGCGCATAGAGGAGTCGCGCTTGGCGCGCACCGCTTCCACTTTGTCGTCCATGGTGATGTATTCGCTGGCGTGGACGATCTCAATGGGCAGGCGGAGCGCGGCGGGATGGCGGTCCAATTCTGCTTTGACCGTGGCTTCCGGACCGATGAGCAACACGCGCACGCCGTATTGACGAGCGGCCTGAATGGCGCCCTCGATTTCTGGCTTGGGCGCGCGGTCCGAACCCATCGCATCCAGCGCGATGACGCTAGGCATGGTTGGCGAGAGCGACTCCGTATTCGCCGGCTGAGTTAGCTGGCTTCTTTAACGTCGAGAACTTCTCGTCCTTTATAGTAGCCGCATTTGGAGCAGGCGCGGTGCGGCATTTTCTTTTCGTGGCAGTTGGGGCATTCAGAGAGTGAATGGCCTTTCAGTGCGTCGTGGGCGCGCCGGGTGGAGGTGCGTTTTTGGGAGTGTCGCCGTTTTGGATTAGGCATGGTGGATAAATTCCTTCGTTTCTTCTAATTCGTAATTTCGTAATTGCGCAGAACTGGTTTCGCGGAACTAATTCTCGTGGAATTAATTCTCAAGTCGCCCGCGGATTTCTTTCAACGCCAACCACCGCGGATCTTCCATCGGGACCGCGCAGGAGCATTTCTCCTGGTTGAGATTCTTGCCGCAGTGCAGGCAGAGGCCGCGGCAATCTTCGCCGCAAGTCACCTTCAGCGGCAAGGCCAACAGCACCTGCTCGCGCAGAACATCTTCCAGCAGCAGGCCGTCCCCTTCATAGTAGCCGATTTCGGCCTCGGCATCGGTCACGGAAAGCTCGTCGCGGCCGGCGTCGGTGCCAAGCGGCCGGTAGAGCAGCTCAAAATCGCGCGTTACATCCTGGGCGACAGGTTCGAGGCAGCGGGCGCAACTTAATTCCAGGCCCGCGCTGAGAGTTCCTCTCAGGCGAATGTCGATGACGACTTTATGCTTGCCGTGCTGCTCCTCGACCAATTCGGCGCGTCCGCTGGCCTTGAGCGGGGTGCGCTGGTGGATGTCTTCCCCGAAGTCGATGGCGCCGGGCTGGAAATCCTCCTTGAATTCAACAGGATGGCGTTCCAGATCGTGGATGTCGAGGAACATGAGAAACCTCCGCGCCCCAACGTTAAAGCACCAAGCCCGCGGAAGCTCGCCAAGAGGCGTAAGTACCGCAAGGAGCAAGACTTAGGATAAAGGGTGGGGTGAGGGGGTGTCAAGAAAAGCCAAGCCGGATTCGGCGCTTGAATGTACAATATTTTCAGTCGAATTAAACCCCGCCTGCGGTTTTCGGCCGCAGACGGGTCGATCCGTTAGTTACGATTTAGGGTGGAGGCTCAACCGTGATCTCTACGGTCTGACCGGCAGCGAACGTGATCTTTATTCGAATGACCATGCTGTTTCCGTCCTTCCTGAAAGCCCCGTTGACGCGGGGCTTTCACATTTAACGCCAAAGTCAATTCTTCGG
>CAYOOS010000824.1:0-1953 GCA_964405585.1 uncultured Acidobacteriaceae bacterium
ACCTTTCTTGCGCTGTCTTTATCCTTCCGGCGCTGCTGGCTGTTACACCGGCAGCCCAAAGCCAGACACTTACACCCTCTATAGCTTTTGCGCCCAGGTCAAGTGCGCCGACGGGCAAACGCCTCCGGCGAGCTGCTACAAAGCACCGACGGGCCCTTTATGGGACCGCTACCGGCGGCGCCAAGGGGGCACCATTTTCAAACCTACCCCGGCAGGCCCAGCCGCCATCGCCATCGGCGGAGTAACATCCAACACCTTCACGCTGGCACTTCAGTAGTAATTACCGAGACTGAAGCCGCGACGCAACGGAGTTCTCGTGGCACCGCCGCGCAACCAAAGGCGATGAAAACCACCCCCGTGGGGCGGACGTCCAAGGGGGTGCCCGTCCCACAATCGGTCTGGGAACAGAGCGGTCGAGTCAATTCCGTAGCTTCACCAGGACTATCCGTTCGGCGCGGAGTTGCGTCGGGGCGGGGCCGGTCCATGGCGCCGCCCGTGACTGCCGTCCCGAAATATTGAAGATAACAAGGTACAAATTATCTGTTTCGGGACTAGAATGGGGGTGAAGTTTCCCGTGCCGGCCGCCGGCCGGGCTTCAATGTGGCGTTGCGTTGTGGTGATTGCTGGGGGATGGTGATGAAACGACAGGATTTCTTTTTCACGTTGGCAGCACTCGCGGGTGCGGCAATCTCGCAGTTGGCGGTGGCTCAGGAGAAGCAGCCGCCAACGGCGCAGACCAAGCGGGGGCACGATCTGTTCCTGAAGTCCCCGAAGGGAATTGCGTGCGGCACTTGCCATACCATGGCGGGGGTGGGAACGGCCGTCGGACCGGACCTTTCCAGAATGGCGTCGCTGGCAACACCGCGCGGACTGGTCGCCGTGATCCAGATGGAATCCACGGAGAACGTCCAGGAGGTCAAGACCGCCGCGGGAACTTTCCCGGGAATTCAAAAGCAAAAACAGGGTGACGACTTCGAAATCTGGGACCTGAGCCAGACTCCTCCGGTGCTCCGCAAGCTGACGTCGAAGGAGATCCTCTCCATGAACCGCGACCAGCACTGGAAGCACCCACCGACCCAGGCTGGATATTCATCCCAGGAATTGGCAGACATCGTAGGCTTTCTCCGGTGGGCCGCCAGCGGGACGCAGAGGGAGATCAAAGCAGCGGAAATCGAGTGACTAATAAGTCCCGTTTCCGGCGGGCGTGCTCAATTGTGGGCGCAGAGGCAAAGGGTCGGCCAACGGGACGTTTGGCGCGCGGACGGTAGCTACTTTTCCGCAATGCCCGCTTATCTGCCGTTATCGGAAAGACCGCAGTCACCTATCGTTTCGCAAGTGCGCGCTGGAAACTCACCCAGGCAATCGGGTCCTTGATACGATCCGGGCAGTTGGCGCGGTTGCCAGTCTGGGCACGAACGATCCCACCGCACGCGCGATCAACCGATAGCTCAGCGTACTCATCCGACAATCCAAATTCTGCGACTAGCTCGGCGATGAGCACTTCGTGCCGGCGGCCTTGCTCAGTTGCGACAAAGATGTAGTCGACCAGGTCCTCTATTGTCCGACTGCCTTTCAACTCAACGGAAATGTCGTCAGTCCATCCGTCCGAGATGGCGGGCATGACGTTCTGTCGGGAGAATCGTCGAAGCCAGTTGTGAAGGCCCACCGAGGTGTCCTCGCTCTCAGTACGCCACGCGAGCTTCAGTTTTGGAGGCAGGCATCCACGTGGCCGTAAGACGCCATTGCATTGCGGACACTTCCCGCGCGGCCTCCGAAACGGAGGGCGCCCTGCCCGTTACGCCCGCCGCCGTTCCTTCTCCAGTCTCTCTGCGAGGAACACCTTTAGCAAGGACTGGTATGGTACGTCCCGCTTGTTCGCCAGGACTTTGAGATCCTCGATCATGTGGACCGGCAGCCGCAGAGAAATCGTCCGCAGGGAGGGCTTCAGGTTTG
>CAYOOS010000825.1:0-1952 GCA_964405585.1 uncultured Acidobacteriaceae bacterium
CTCACAGAGCACCTCCGACGAGCGGCGAAATACGCTCTTTGACCTGCTCGGGAGTGAAGGGTTTCCGGATGTAGCCCTTTGCGCCAACGGAGAGGGCTTCCACGACGCGCGCTTCACTGCCTTCGGTGGTGATCATAACGACGGGAACGGATTTGGCGGATTCAATGTTAGCCAAGTTGCGCAAAAATTCGAGACCATCCATCGCCGGCATGTTGATGTCGCTCAAGATGAGATCGAAGGGAGCTTTCTGGACTTCGACGAGGGCTTCAGCACCGTTACCAGCTTCCGCCACTTCGCCGATTTCGATGCCCGCCTGACGAAGGGAACGTTCAACGATTTTGCGCATCACCGAGGAATCATCCACGATTAGTACTCGAAGCTTCTTCACGTTTTCTCTCCTGAACTGAGCCTGGTCCGCCGCTTGGTTCGGGGGCGACCGCGGAAAGCCCGAGTTGAACCAGAGGCAGGACATGAATGTATTCGGTCTGCAACGTCCCCAGAATTCCGTGGCGCTCGTCATCGGTGAGCAAGGGGAAACATTGCAGAAGAAAGTTAAGGCCGCTTACCTCCATGGAGGCAAAGGGTGAATTGGGTGCGTCGGCAGGGTGTTCCGGAGATTCGCCCGTTTCCAGAGTTTCGCCTTCGATGGCTTCCTGAGTCATCAGGAATTGATCGGCAGCGGATACGATACCGACAAGGTAGGGATCGTGTTGCGCTTGTTCGGGATTATGGTGGTGCTCGAAAACATCCATGAAAGAAGGCATGAAGTTCCAGGCAACGGCCATCCAGCGGCCGACTTTCCCGTGATCCATGCCGAAGTATTCGCGTTCGAGGAGCAGATTGTCCGGCCAATTTTCAGGCGGGACTTCACGCTGTTTGGCTTGCTCTTCCATAACCAGCATCCATAGCGGAAGCTGGCCGATGTCATGCATGAGTCCGCCAAGATATGCTTGTTCCCTTTCCGGATAGTCCACCTGACGCGCGATGCGTTCGCTGAGGAGAGCGGCCAGGAAGCTGTGCTGCCAGAAGCGCAGCAGGGAGTTCATGGGCACGTGCTTGCCGGCGAATTGCATCAGAGAGCAGGTGAGGACGAGAGTGCGCAAACGCTCGGTGCCAAGAAGGACGGCGGCCTGTTCGATACTAATCACGCGATGTCGCAATCCAAACAGCGCGGAATTGCATAGGCGAAGAACCTGGGCCGACAGGCTGGGATCGGTGCGAATGACCTTGCCGACTTTCTTGAGGTCCACGGAAGGGCTGCCAAGCAGCGCATTCAAATCCAGCAGATAATTGGGCAGGGTGGGAAGACCCTTGCTCAACAAGCCCACCATGCGCTTTTTCCGGCGTTCCTGATCGAAAGCCAGGGAGTCGGTTCGCTGCGGCGGCGTCACAATGAATCGCACAGGTTGGCTCATGGCAATCCCGCGGCGTCATAGACGCCATCCTTTCGAGTATCGGCGGATGATAGAAAATCTTTAGCGCTGGCGAACTCCGGATCGGAGGAGCGGAACTGTTGCGGGGGCGATGCGCGAAACAGCAGATCCCTGCGCAGCTCCTTGCGAAAGAGCGCTGCCCAGATATAGCCGCCGGCGCGAACAACCTTGAGGCGCTTTGCTCCGAGGTGGGCGGCATAGTTGCAGATGGTGTCCGCAATATCGAAGGGGTCATGTACCGAATCGAAACAGATATTGTCGCCGGAGCCGTGCCGCCGCAGCATCTCGAGAGCCAGATTGACGGAGGATTCCGTCGAAACGCAGGCAACAGTCCGGCAACCGAGAATTTCCTCGAGCGCATAGAGCAGCGTATGATCCACATGATCGGAAAAGGCGATGTGGAGGAGGCGGCCGTCAAACGCGCTGTAAGCAGGAACAGCCTTTGCGGCAGCCAGGAGAGGAAAAGGAGGGCAGCCGGGTACATGGGCGGCGGCGGTGTGCTGGTTCAGCGGGAAGACC
>CAYOOS010000826.1:0-1951 GCA_964405585.1 uncultured Acidobacteriaceae bacterium
ACTCACGTGCAGATGCTGACCAAACCAAGCCGAAACTCTCGTCAGCAAATAGAACAAGGCCACGGTAATGGCGGCCAAGCGGAGGATACGGGTCGCGTAATTTCTCCGAACTCGAAGCAACTTGTGACATTTCGGACAATTGAATGGTCCCCACATCTGAACTTCCTTGCGGATGAGTTCGCTATTACAGAATGGACAAACCATTTGCTCAGTTTAATGCAAGATCGTGATGCCGCAAGGAATGAAATTAACCGTGGCTTTAGGATCAGGGCTATGGGTAGGCCAGTGCACGGCAAATGCCACATGACGATAACCGGACTAGGCGTGATATAAGATAATGGCTTAGTCAATTGATTTGAAGCAATTACTCACGGCGAGGATGATTACTTGTGACTGACCCGAACCTAATCGCAGCCGAATGGTATTTGGGCGGGTTCGACTCGGAACGCCTACCAGAAGTAGCCCTCCAAGCGATTGAGCGTGGGTGCGAGGGGAAGAATCTCGCGAAACTGGCAACGCTCGTGAAGCCCTCAAAGCGGGATGTGGAAGGGCTTGTGGACGGTGCTCTACGTGAATTAGGTGTTACCGCTCCGGTGAGCAAGGATGAGGCGGCATTGTGGATTTTAGGCTCAGTCAAAGCAAATGCAGGCTCGGGCAAAATCACAGCCCTGAATCTGGTTGGTAAACTCCTTACAGCGTTCCCCGAATTGGAAAGACAGTACGTAGAGGAAGTGAAGTCGTATTACGGACTGCCGGGCAACTACTGGGTTTTTGCGGTGATATTGAAGCCAGTCCTTACGGAGCAGATTGCAAGGGAAGACGCTGCGGATTTTGTGCGCAGGATCGCACAATTTGTCGAGCAGGTTTGCATTTCTGGAGACAACGCAGCGGTCAATGTGCTGTGGATTGAAATCTTCGAGTGGCTAGTGCATAGCCAAGCAGGCGAGCTTAAATTCTTATGGCCGATCTTGGGGCCGTCAACAAAAGCGGTGATCAAGGAAGTGGCCCTCCGACGGAGAGAAACCGAAAACCTCCCTTCTTGAGCAGGAACTTTCACCTCAGTTTTCTTGCGCACTCGTCGAAATTCGGGCCAAGTCCTGCGAAACGTCAGTGCTTTATCGGACGCGCGCTGTCAAGAAAACGGCTCACACGAGCACGGTTCTCGGCGCGCGTTCGATAAAGGCGTTTGAACAAAGCCGCCCGGCGGCGGACGCGGGCCCTATGGAAATTCAATTGAGGGAAGATGCGGTGTGGAGATGCGCCGGAACTGCGCGACCGAGCACAGCAGGGGTCGGCGGAAGAGCAAAAAGTGACGTAAGGGCAAAACTGTCGCGAAGAGAAGGCTGAAAACCGTGGGCAGGCGCGTTTTGCAGAGCAGCAGGGCAGACCAAGACCGAGCGTGCCACGACACGCACAAATTTCGTGTTGTAGAGAGTTGTTTCATGCGGCAGCAGGAACCTGGGCTGGGGGCGAACGAAGCTGGACCTGGGCAGCGGTAAGCCTTTCGATAACCATCATGGGTCCACCACATTGGGGACAGAGGCGAAGATCGTGCGCGTCATTGGCGGTGGATCGCTCTTGCTTGGTTTGCGGTGCCGAGCCGATCAGGTGAAAGCAAAGCGGTAGCAGCGTGGCCCGTCGCCGGTTGGCCAGGAAGCCGAAGTTGCGAATGCGGACGAAGCCTTTGGGAAGCACGTGCAACAGGAAGCGGCGCAGGAATTCATCGAGCGACAGGGTCAGCAACTTCTGTTCGTTGCGGTGAGCGGAGTCGCGCCAGCGGAAGGTGACCTGGCCGTCTACAAACGAGATCAGGCGATGGTTGGAGATGGCTACGCGGTGGGTGTAGCGGCCCAGATACTGGAGGACGTAGTCGGGGCCACCGAACGGTCGTTTGCAATAAACCACCCAGTCTTTTCGGAACAGGGGCCGTAGCCAGGCGGCGAAGGTCTTG
>CAYOOS010000827.1:0-1943 GCA_964405585.1 uncultured Acidobacteriaceae bacterium
ATCGATTCAGGGCGAAGGTACACGCGCCGGCTTACCCTGCATCTTCGTCCGCTTGACGGGTTGCAATCTGCGCTGTATCTGGTGCGACACTGCGTACGCTTTTCACGGTGGCCAAAAGATGAGCGTGGAGGAAGTCCTGGCGCGCGTTGACGCTCTTAGCGGGCTTGCCGGCACGGGGAAGGCGTCAGTGCCCCTGGTGGAACTCACCGGGGGCGAACCGCTGCTGCAGGAGGAAGTCTATCCGTTGGCCGAAGGACTCCTGGTGGCCGGATATGAGGTCATGATTGAAACCATCGGCGAGCGATTCGTCGGCCGTTTGCCCAAGGAAGTCATCAAGATTGTTGACGTCAAATGCCCGGATTCCGGCGAACCCGAGACTTTCGATGCGCGCAACCTCAGCGAGCTGCTCCCCAAAGACGAAATCAAGTTTGTGATCTCCAGTCGCCGGGATTACGAGTTTGCCCGCGAGTTTATTCGTACCAACCGGCTCGCCGAGCGCGTCCATCAAGTGGTGTTTTCCCCGGTAAACGAGGATCCGCAGGGGAAGTGGCAGGGTTTGCAGCCGCGGCAGCTTGCTGAATGGATCCTGGCAGACGGCCTGGAAGTACGCCTGGGTTTGCAGTTGCACAAAATCGTGTGGGACCCGGCCATGCGTGGAGTTTGAGAAGGGCGTTGAGACAGGTGAGAGCATGACGAATCGCGCCAAGGCCATCGTGCTGTTGAGCGGCGGCATGGATTCGTGTGTCTGCGCGGCCATCGCCCGGGAAGAGCACGGCGGCGGGAATGTGGCTTTGTTGCATGCCGGTTACGGACAGAGAACGCAAAGGCGGGAACAGCGAGCCTTTGAAGAAATTGCCAATTTCTATGGGATGAGTGAACGCCTGATTGTTCAGTTGGATCATCTTCGTGCGATCGGCGGCTCTGCCCTTACGGATCAGAAAATTGCCGTGCCACAAAATGAGTTGGGCGCTCCAGGTCCGGGCGGAAGCGAGATTCCCGTGACCTACGTGCCGTTTCGCAATGCCCATTTTCTGAGCGTCGCGGTGAGTTGGGCGGAGGCCATCGGCGCCCAGGCCATCTACATCGGCGCGGTCGCGGAAGACAGTTCCGGCTACCCCGATTGCAGGCCGGAATACTACCGTGTGTTTCAAGAGTTGATACGCGCAGGTACGCGCCCCGAAACGAGCATTGCGATGGTTACTCCTGTCATCGGCATGAAGAAAAGTGAGATCATCCGCCGGGGTATAGTGCTGGGGGCACCCCTCCACCTGACTTGGTCCTGCTATCAGGAAGAAGAGTTGGCCTGCGGCGCTTGCGACAGTTGCCTGCTGCGCCTGCGCGCCTTCGCCGAAGCAGGCGTACCTGACCCGATTCCATACCGCCATGCGGTCCTAGCGAAAACCGGAGAAATGTGACGCTGGTCATTGGAATCGGCCACAGATGAGTGATAATAGGGGAAACCAGCCGGAGAACCGAGGCTGGCGCTCCTCAAGAACAAAAGGAGAATGGAGCATGTTGAAATCAGTGAAAGCCTACACGCTCGCCGCGCTGCTGACGCTTGCGCTCATCAGTTTCTTCGCACCGCGGGCCACCGCGCAGTATGACGGAAAGATTCAAGGAACCATTATCGATTTTGACGGCAAGCCATACGCCGACCTGACCATCAAAATCAAGGGCGAACAGGGCAACACGCAGGAAACAAAAACGGACTCGACGGGTAAGTTTGTATTCAACGCCCTCAGAACCGGCAAGTACACGGTCACGATTGCGACTCCGCAAATACAAAAGCCATTTGAAGTTCCGACGATGGTCCAGAGCGGTACCCCAGCGGAGGTAAATGTGAACTTCAAGGATATTCTCGAAAAGCAGAACCCTGGGGCTGCTGCCGAACTCAAAAAGCAGAAGGAAGATCCGACCTATCAGTACGCGGCTCCGCTGCCGCC
>CAYOOS010000828.1:0-1943 GCA_964405585.1 uncultured Acidobacteriaceae bacterium
AGATTCACAAGGAAAAGCAGTAGCAGGGCCCTCGCTCGCTCATTCTATAAGTCTGGGCCGCCCCCGCCTAAACGCAACTCGCATCTAAATGTGGTTTAGGCTTGCTAACGGATGAATTACCGCTAGCGCATGCGATCCCGGCCTTCGTTCAGGTCTGAGCTGCAACTCTCTTTGGTGACCTTCAGTTTGTAAACCAACACTGCCATCGGCGGCAGCTAACGCGTGGCGTCTGAAAATGGAGGCGAGGCTGAGCAACCCACCTAGACCGGCCAGGAAAGGACCGCCAGACAAAAAGCGTCCAGCTGAAAGACGGGAAAACGACTAACGGGGGGCACGGTAGAGGACATCTCTCATGGTTCACTCGATCGCGGTGGATTGGACAATATTCGCGGCTTGCAGCCTGCGGATTGTAGCGATATGCTAATCGCCCTATACCGGCGGGCGCGCACATCATGCGGGAATCAGGAGGCTGCCGATGAGTCCTTCCTTGGTGCTGCTTCTGGCGTTTCTGATTGGCGTGGTGTGCGGACTGCGTTCTCTCACTGCGCCTGCGCTGGTGGCCTGGGGCGCCCATCTCAGCTGGATCGACTTGCACAACACGTCGCTGGCGTTCATGGGAACGACGGCTGCGGTCGCCATCTTCACAGTTTTGGCCATCGGTGAGTTCATCGCCGACCAGCTTCCGTCGGCTCCAGCGCGCACCGCTCCTTTAGGGCTGATTGCCCGCATTGTTCTCGGCGCATTATCGGGCGCAAGCATCGCGTTGGCTGGGGCGCAGTCTATCGCGGCCGGCTCGATTTTGGGTGTTTTGGGAGGCATTGCTGGCGCGTTTGGTGGTTATCAGGTTCGCACTCGTTCGGTGAAGGCTTTGAAAGTGCCGGATTTGGTCATCGCTCTTTTCGAAGATGCAGTGGCGATTGCCGGTGGGCTTTTCATCGTGTCGCGGTTTTGAGCGCGGGCGACAAACGGTGTAACACAATCCCCAACAAAGGCGTCTAAAATAAGGATCGGTACGAACGAGACGTGTTCCGAGCACAAGCCTTTGGAATGCGGACCGTTGGGAGGTTTTGGGCCATGTATCGCGCGGGAACATTTTTCCTTTTAGCAATTTTTCTTTTGTCCCCAACCGTCCTAAAAGCACAGCAGTCTTCTTCCGAGGCAGGCGTACAGCAAACAGGGAACGGCCCAACCGCCAGTCCCGACCGGTATTGCGGCAGTCTTCCAAATTCTTCCTCCCGTGGTCGGGCAAGTTCACGTGCCGAACAAGATAGTCGTCCCGGTGATCCTGCACTCGCTAACGTGCAACGGGATGCAGCAATTTTCGACCAGCCTCAGATGCAGGTGAACCCGTGCGCGCCTGGGGTCGACAGAAGCGGCAGGGAGCAAGAAACCGCTAGTCCTTGTTCCAGCCAACCATTGCTCAATTTCCAGATGAGCCACGACGGCGAAGAGGTGCGCGATATCCAAATCTGGCATTTGCCCGGCAACGAAGCTTTCTTTTTCGAAGCCGGAATGACGATCGATGCTGACGGCGCGCCAAACGCCTATCATCCCGATAATACGGGCCTGGACGATCTGGCAAATGCGGGCGCACCAGGAAGTTGGGAAGGATTGGCGAAAGGTCCGGATGGGGAGCCGATCCTGCAAGGCCCTAACGATCCATTTCCCGGCTATTACGTTTCGGCAACCGCGCTTTCCGACCGATCGAAGCCTTGGAACGATCCCACGCGGTATGTCGACGCGTCGAAGATTCCGTATATTGTGCTGCCGGGTTCTTTCGCGCGCCAAATTGGGGCGCGGCCCGGAGATTTTTCGGTCGTTCTGAACCAGCGAAACGGGAAGAGTTCTTATGCAATTTTTGGCGATGTCGGGCCATCTGACAGGATCGGCGAAGGTTCGGTGGCGCTCGCCGAAAATCTTGGAATTCGATCCGATGCGAGGAA
>CAYOOS010000829.1:0-1940 GCA_964405585.1 uncultured Acidobacteriaceae bacterium
CGTATTGAATTGTTGGTTGAGGATCAGGAAATCGTTGCCGCCGATTTTGCGTTCCTTGCGTACCCCCAGCATGCCGCTGACGAGGCCGCTGCGCAATCGCACGGAATAAACGAACAAGCCGCGCTCGGCGAGTTTCTGGCGCGCTTCCTCGAGCGTGCCGGCGGCTTCAACGTGCGAGAAGACCCGCCCATTGGCGTCGGCAACCCGGCAGACGAATTCCCCCATAGGTCTTAGTTTACCTCATTCGGAGAATAGCCCAAAAAGGGTCTATTCGATTGGGCTACGTCAAGTACACACGGCGGGCCGGGAGCGATTACCCTTCTCTTCTTACTGACGCAGGCCCTGCGAATCGGGTAGTGGCCCATTCACGATGACCATGCCGGGTGCCGCCTCGAACTGAAAAAGGGTTTTCGGCAGGACCGGATCCCACTGCCAATCCTTAAACATGAATTCCACTCGGATGCCGGCTCCTTCCTCCACCAGAATACGGCTCAATTCACCCTGCCGTGATAGTTCAAACAGGACCATTCCCGCCCTCATCGCGGAGTGCTCCTTCGCGCCGGCGCTTTCTTTGCCCGCGACACCGCCAGCGGATTCCTCGTTTCCGGCGCCCCGCAATTCGCAGCGAAATACCAGGTTCCCAGTTTGCTTGGGCGGAACATCCGCCGCCGGCTCCACGTTCACGCAAATCCGCGAGAGCTTCACACCGCCGGTTAGAAACGCCAGGGGTGTTCGCCAATCCTCGCTGTTCTTCACCGGCATGCGCGTAGCGGTATGGTCAGAAGGTGTAATGAACCACGCATACTTCCCGTCCGCCAGAAACGTGTTCTTTTCCGGAGCCTCATAATCCCAGCGCATTTTGCCTGGATGCAGGAAATAGGATTTCCCCGCTTCTTTGCGCGTGACTCTGCCGTTCTCCGAGTACTCTTGCAGGAACGTGGCAGAAAGCGATTTGGCCGCACGATAACGCCCTTCAAATAGCGTCAGCACGGGGTCGCGCTGTTCCGCGCCCGAAAGCACCGCAGTGTTTAGATAGCTAAAACCTGGAAAGATAAAGGCAAGGACTATGGCACAAAACCATCGCATTGCGAATGGAGGGAATGCGTCAACCGGAAAACCTCGGCGAGATCGTGGGGTCACCCGTCAATTTATAGCAGTGCCGCTGCTGGCAATCAAATGTCCAATTAGATCGAAGGATCCGTGCTGGAAGCGGGCTGTGTTGGGTTTTCACGAATTACCATGGTCTCGTCGGTGAAGTACCAAATGCGCCCCGTGCTACCCGCGCCGATCGGATTGCCATTGACGGTATAGTTCGACGGTGCCCCGTTCGGGCCATTGTTCCCCGTTACCGCATAGATAAACTGAAACCCGCTCTTTGTGCCCGTTTGCGCGACCGGATCGGGTATCAAAAGCGCGCTGGAAGAGCTTGGCGTTCCGCTTGTTCCACCCAACTCCGCGAGGGTTTGCGAATACCCCACACCGTATTGAATGAAGTAAACCGATTGCGCCGTGTTGATGTCGCGCACCGTCTGAACTGCCGAAGCCTCATTGGCTGACATTTTGGACTGGATCAGGCTGGGAATCGCGACCGCGGCGATAATCAGAATAATCGCCACCACGATCAGCAACTCAATTAGAGAGAAGCCTTCTTGTTTGTGTCCCATATACCCGGCTCTCAACGTATCCCCACTGAAAGGTGTGTGTCTACACTTCAGTCATCCTAATGTGAAGCAAACAAGGGGCCAATCCACGCCCCGGAACCTCTTTGTTTTGCCCCAAATCTGAGCCAGAATCGCCCCTTTTTTTGAAAAAATAGTCTTCGATAGCCGGGAATAGTCACATGCCGGACGAAACTTGTCACTCGCTGGCTCGGTAGTTCGCATTCCGGCAATCTCTTCAAGAGTTGTACAAGAAGAAAAAAACGGAGCGGACCTTTTGGG
>CAYOOS010000830.1:0-1939 GCA_964405585.1 uncultured Acidobacteriaceae bacterium
GGGTCTACCGATATGCTCCCGCTCGACCGCAACCGCAGTTGGGACCTCCTGGCCAAGGGCAAGGTTTTTTCAAAAGATGTGAACGACGATGCATTTGTCTATGTCGTCTCACCCGGTTATCTCACCGCGATGGGCATGCATTTGATCAAAGGCCGCGACTTCACCTGGCAGGACTCTGACACCAGCGAACCTGTCGTTATCATCAATGAAGCCGCCGCTCGCCGCGAGTGGCCGGGCGAAGATCCCATTGGGCGTCTTGCTCAAGGTTTGGGCAGCAAGGATAGTCGCGTGGTCGGTGTCATTGCCGATGTCCGCGAAAGCAGCCTGGAAGAATCCGCCAGCCCCGCGGTTCTGGTTCCCGTAACCCAGCAAATCCCCGAAGGAACAGAGCTTATACTGCGCTCAAAACTCCCGCCGGAATCCCTCGCCGCCGGCGTCATGAACACTCTCCGCATGTTGAATCCAGAGCAGCCCGCCACGGAGCTCCGCCCGGTTCAGCAGTTGGTGGACCATGCCGTCTCCCCACGCCGCTTTTTCGTTCTCCTCGTTGCCATCTTCGCCGCGCTCGGCCTTCTTCTTGCCGCTCTGGGCATCTACGGCGTCATCTCCTATTCCGTCACCCGCCAAACTCAGGAAATCGGTATTCGCATGGCTCTCGGTGCCACCCCCGCGCGAATTCGATTCGGCGTTCTCGCAAAGACCCTTCGTCTCGCGCTCTTGGGCATCGTCATCGGCGCCTTTGCCTCCTTCGCCGTTTCCAAGCTCATCGCTTCGCTCCTCTTCAAAACTGAACCTACTGACCCCGCTACCTTTTTGGGTGTACTTTTTCTCCTGTTGAGCGTCGCCATTCTTGCGGGCTATCTCCCCGCTCTTCGCGCAACGCGCATTGATCCAACAACCGCATTACGCTGTGAGTGAGCCGAACAACGACCATGGATATCCAACGCCCATCCAACGCACGAGCCAAAAAGATCCGCCGCATTGTCTACGCCGCAATTGCCATCGTTTCTGTTGCGGGAGTGACCTTCGGCGTCTCGCGGCTTCGCCAGGCCGCTCCCTCTGTCGATAAAGCCACTGTCTACACCGACGAAGTGAAGCGCGGTCCCTTGCTTATCGAAGTCCACGGCATCGGTACTCTCGTCCCAGAGGACATTCGCTGGCTTCCGGCGCAAACCGATTCCCGCGTCGATCGCATCATCCTGCACCCCGGCGCGCTCGTTCAGCCCGGGAGCGTAATCCTGGAACTCAGCAATCCCGAATTGCAGCGCGACGTTCTGGACTCCGAATATCAGCTGAAAGCGGCCCAGGCCGACTACGAAAACCTCCGGGTTCAACTGAACAGCGATCTCCTCAATCAGAAAGCCGCCACCGCCTCCGTCCGCAGCGATTACGAACAGGCCAAGATCCAGCACGAAGTGGATGAAAAACTCCTCGCCGAAGGCCTCAGCCCCGACGTCACAGCCCAACTATCCAAAGTAAAGGAAGAACAACTCGCGATTCGCCTGCAGCTTGAAGAAGACCGCACTACGAATGCGGCTGACACCGCAAAAGCTCGTCTCATGGCCCAGCAATCTCATGTGGACCAGCAGCGCGCCCTCTACGACCTCAAACGCAGCGAAGCCGATGCTCTCCATCTCCGCGCCGGCCTGGAAGGCGTTCTGCAACTCGTCCCGGTCGAAGTCGGCCAGCATGTTACGCCCGGCACCAATCTTGCCCGTGTCGCTGATCCCAAGCACCTCAAGGCCGAAATCAAGATCGCCGAAACGCAAGCCAAGGATGTGGTCATCGGCCAGTCCGCCTCCATTGACACTAGAAACGGTATCGTTCAGGGCCATGTCTCCCGCATCGACCCCTCCGTCCAAAACGGCACTGTCACCGTTGACGTGCAAATCGGCGACCCACTCCCCAATGGTGCGCGTCCCGACCTCAGCGTTGATGG
>CAYOOS010000831.1:0-1928 GCA_964405585.1 uncultured Acidobacteriaceae bacterium
CACGAAGCGTCCCCCAAACTCAGGATACTGCCTATGAGTGACACGAAGATCATTACGCCTGAAACAAAGAACGTGGCGCCCGAAGCCAAAGCCGCCCGCCCCACCTGGAAGCCTGCGGGCAAAGTGCATGCCGGCGAGCAGCCCTTCACCTACCCCTTGAAGCGCGAGTTCGTCGAGCCCGACTGGCGGCGCTTGCCGGGCTACCGCAATGTGACGAAAGAAGAGTGGGAAACGGCGCTGTGGCAGCGGCGTCACACGGTCAAGAATCTGAAAGAGGTGAAAGAGGTTTTCGGCCACCAGATTCCGGCAACGCTGATGGCCAGCCTCGAGCGCGACATTCAGGAGCGCGCCACCATGTCCATCCTGGTGCCGCCGCACATGCTCAACACCATGGACGAAAAGGATCTCTGGAACGATCCCGTGCGGCGCTACATGCTGCCCGCGTTTGACGAACGTCATCCCGAATGGCCCAGCCATCCGAAAGCCAGCCGCGATTCTTTGCATGAAACGGACATGTGGGCCGTCGAAGGCCTGACGCACCGTTATCCGACCAAAGTCCTGGCGGAACTGCTCTCGACTTGCCCGCAATACTGCGGACATTGCACGCGCATGGATCTCGTCGGGAATGATGTCCCGCAAGTGGTGAAGCTGAAATTCCAGGTTCCTCAGAAGGATCGCTACCACCAGATGCTGGAATATCTGCGCGTGACGCCTTCCGTCCGCGACGTTGTGGTGAGCGGCGGCGACATTGCCAACACGCCCATTGGCACGCTGGAAGAATTCTGCTCCAAGCTGATGGATCTCCCGAATATCAAGGACATCCGTCTGGCCACAAAAGGCTTGATCGCCATTCCTCAGCATTTCCTGCAGGCAGACGTGCAGGCGGGGCTCGACCGGTTGGCCAAGAAAGCGCGCGAGCGCGGCGTGGACATTGCCGTGCACACGCACGTGAACAACGCGCGGCAAGTGACGCCGCTGGTAGCCAAAGCCGTGCAATCCTTGCTGGATATGGGCTATCGCGATGTGCGCAACCAGGGCGTGCTTCTGCGTGGAGTGAACACCACGCAAAAAGAAATTCTGGATTTGTGTTTCATGCTTCTGGATCACGGCAAAATCATGCCCTACTACTTTTATCAGTGCGACATGATTCCCAACGCCGAACACTGGCGCCTGGCCATTCATGAAGCTCAACAACTGCAGCACGACATCATGGGCTATCTGCCGGGATTCGCCACGCCCCGCATGGTGTGCGACGTGCCCTTTGTGGGCAAGCGCTGGGTCCACCAGGTGAAGGAGTACGACCGCCATCTGGGCATCTCGTATTGGACGAAAAATTACCGCACCGGCATCGAAGCCGATGATCCGGAAGCGCTGACCCGCCGCTATGAATATTACGATCCGGTCTACACCTTGCCGCAGCAGGGCCAGGAGTGGTGGCGCGACAAGCCCGCTCCTCCCAACCTTTCAAAATAATCACCGGGTCGAGCGGACGATTGAAAAATTTCCGCTAAGTTTCGTGCACCACGCGCTGCTTGATGGCAAAGCGCAGCAGTTCGGAATTGTTGGATAAGCCGAAGTCCCGCATGATGCGGTACTTGTGAAACGCAACGGTACGCGGCACGACGTGCAGAATCGCCGCGGCTTCTTTCATCGTGTGGCCTTCGGCGAGCAACTGAAGAACTTCTCGCTGACGCGGCGTGAGCGAACGCGGGCCTTCACCGGTTGAATCGCGCGGAGAAAGAGCTTCCAGCGCCTGTTGCACCGCGGGCGTTACATATTTCTCGCCGCGCAGAACTTCCTGCACCGCTTGCAGCAATTCGGATCCCGCCGATTTCTTCAGCAAGTAACCCGAAGCCCATTTTCCCAGCGTCTCAGCCGCAATTTCCGCATCCTCATTCATGGTCAGCACGATGATTTTGACTTTGGGA
>CAYOOS010000832.1:0-1903 GCA_964405585.1 uncultured Acidobacteriaceae bacterium
GATTGCGGTCGATCAGAGGTTAGCGGACGTGAAAGCCATGCAGGCGGCTACGCCCCGACCATGGTCAAGCAATGCCACATCCAGAACAAAGATCGAACACTATCAAGCTTTCGATGCCCAAGCTTTTCTTGATTCGGCCGGCGTGGCGAGGAAAGTTGAGGAATATGGGAATAAGGTGGCTATTTTCACGCAAGGCGACCCCGCGACGGGTGTTCTGTACATCCAAAAAGGCGGCGTGAAGCTCACCGTTGTGAATGAATCCGGCAAAGAGGCGGTGGTGGCGATATTAGGCCCGGGCGATTTTGCGGGCGAGGGGTGCCTAGCGGGGCAACCGCTGCGTGTAAATACGGCGACGACAATTACGAGGAGCACGATCCTGGCGATCCAAAAGCAGGAAATGATTCGAGTGCTGCACGCCGAACGAACTCTATCGGAGCGGTTCATCAAGCACATGCTTTCGAGAAACATCCAAGTCGAAGAAGACCTGATCGATCAACTGTTTAACTCCAGTGAGAAACGGCTGGCCCGGACTTTGCTGCTGCTGGCGCATTACGGCAAACAAGAAAAGCCGGAGAAGATGGTTCCCAACGTGTCGCAAGAAATGCTCGCGGAAATGATTGGGACAACGCGGTCCCGGGTCAATTTCTTCATGAACAAATTCAGAAAACGGGGCTTCATTGAGTATGGCGGCAAGCTTCGAGGGCTGCAAATCAAAAAGTCCCTGCTAAGTGTCATCTTGCACGGAGTAACAGCCCGCTGAACCCTATTTTCATTGCAGCGCGTGTGTCAGGAGGAATCTGGCCTATTACACTAGAAGGATGCCTCGGCTAATCAAGTCAGTCCGAACCCCAAATCCTTCCGAGCCTTCTAATCCAGGGCAAGCGCCAGTCCCGCCATCCAACTGGTTCCGACCTCACTCTGGCGATCAAGATGCAACGTTCTACAGATCTCCGCTGAACAAAAAGCTAGCTGCTTGCATCTAGATTAGCTCGGTGAGCCTTATGTCGCAGTGACTCCTAATGATCTGTGACCGTTGTCACAGCAATATTGCAGATTCGGGTTCATAGCTTAGCTGGGAGGAAATGTGAAGCGTGGAGGTGACGGAGGTGTACGATGGTACAAAATCAACAACAGGCTCTCCTCAATGCTCTCAAGTTGGAATTGAAGTTTTGTGAGCAGGGTGGATACAAACCGTTGGAGGGAAGGTATCCGGCGCGCGCGAGAGAGAATGATCCGATTTATAGGGTGTCTTTCGGCTAGAACAGACCGGAGATGCGCAAAGAGCGTTCCGTCTTCCAGGATTCTCCTTCTTGTCTAAACTACGGCTTGCCAGTGAGAGAGCATCCATGTTCGAAGTGCTGGCTTATTAATTTCGTTCCGGCCGAGAAGTGCGGCGAAGCGGTCCCGTGCCACTATATTCCGCTGAACGAGCGCGGAGATACCGTGGCGACCCTCGGGGGGCCGGGCGACGCACCGGACGTGCGGGAACCCGTGATCGTTTGGCTTCGGAAGAAGATTGAGGAACTCGAAGGGACAACTGCGCAACCGCAACAGCCAGCGGCATGGAGCAAAAAACAGAAAGCGGGTTCGTAGGCCACAGTGAGCCAATGCTCAGTCTAGTCAAAGTTTGGCAGTATGGTTGTCCATCCGGCGACCGTCGGGCAGCTTACATTCCCCACCCTGCGTTATCAAGCCACGCAGAACGCAACGGGTAGCGCGGTTTATTGTCGGTTGCGGCCAAGGCTCGCGAAGTCGTCTTCTCAGGGGGTGGGGTTCAGCACCAAGGTGCGATATTGAAGACGGGACTAGCCGGGGGACTTTTTGCAGGTTCAGGACAGAAATGAGGAAGCCCCGGGTTCGTCAGGGGGATGCAAACCCGGGGCCGGGGGGTTGAGACAGAGGC
>CAYOOS010000833.1:0-1893 GCA_964405585.1 uncultured Acidobacteriaceae bacterium
CAGCGCGCGCTGCCACCAGGTCCGCCTTGGCATCCGCCAGACGTTGCGCAAGAGTTTGTGGTGTTTCTCTCGGATAAGGAGTTTCATCCACGGCGGAGGAAACCACGGCAAACGATAATCCGGCGTCCCGCAGAATTTCCGCACGGCGTGGCGAAGCTGACGCAAGAATGAGTTTCATGAACCAGGCCTAGCGGGAAGAATACTACAGCCGGCAAGCGCGGACGCCCCTGTTTTCCTCACAACTGACGGGAGCGGCGAAATGCGCTTACAGCGTAAGCAATGAAGATCCCGGCGACGACAACGGACACTGCGATGAGCCACGGAGCGACGTCGCGTGTCCATGCACGTAGCGCCGACATCAGCCAAGCCAGCGCCAGGATCGCAAAGGACGCGGCGATCATTTCATGGAAGAGTTGCCGGACAACCCGCCATAGACGCCGGAATCCGCGTGGTTCCTCCGCGCGCGTGATTCGTTGTCCCGCCGTCGACATGCTTGTCATCTTAGCGCACATTGCCGCAACGCAACCCCGGATGGCCGGCATTACCCGTCCTAAAGTACAGGCTCCCGCCTGTGAATACTTTGAAGACAACGCCCAAAGCCCTTCTTGTATCGAACAGGGTGTAAGCCTAGAATCACCTCAGGAGTACTGGGGGAGCCACCCTTGCAACTTGACGATCATCTCAAGAATCTGCTGCGCGAGCTTGGCCATGCCATCAATGACACGGTCTCGGAATCCGACCGCATCACCGGCGCAATCGCCGGAGTGCGCGCGCATGGCTACGACATCGTCCTGAAACTTGACGCCACCATCGGCCTGGCAAAGCGCGATGGCAGCGCTCCCGATGGCGCGCAATTGAGCACGCAAGACCGCCGCTTTCTGGAATCGCTGCGCATCCAGGTGGATCAGGATTCCATGGAGCAGGAACCCGAAAGGCGGCCTGCCGCGCGGCTCACCATGACTCCCCAGGATGTCCGGTTTCTGAAATCGCTACGCATCGCCACGGACGACATAGAATGAATCGCGGTTTCCACTTCGCGGGTATCGGCGCGCTGGCATTGCTCATAAGCGGTGCGTTTGGCGCTTCCAAAGTTGCGGCGCAGACGCCTATCACGACGGTCGCTCCGATCATTGTGGATACCGCGGTGCCTATCATCGTGAATGAGATCAAGCCGCAGCCTAAGGCAACGGGTCTCGTAAAGTTCGACGGGTTTGTGATGAACGCGAATCGGGCCCAGGTAACCGTGCGGTCCATGGGCAACGACCTCTCCATCCAGACCTTTCCATTGAGCGAAAAAGCCTCCGCGAAAATGCAGCAGATTATTGATAAGGGCGGATATCAGCACGGCGATAGAATTAGCGTTTTTTACGATCCGAAAAATCTCAAGGTCATCAAGTTCAAAGGTAAGCCGTCTCCGCCTCTCTAAAGGAAGCGAGCCATGCTGCGCTCTCCTGCCGTTGCAGGGAAGTTCTATCCTGCCAATCCCGGGGAACTCTCCTCCCTGATCGCCCAGTTTACACAGAAAAATCCTGCGGTTGAGCCGGTGCATGTGCGCGCCTGCCTGGTGCCTCATGCGGGCTACGTCTATTCGGGCATGGTGGCCGGCGCCGTGTTTTCCAGCGTTTTTCTGCCGAAGAAGATCCTGCTCTTGGGCGTGCGCCACTATCCGCGCGGGGCAGCATTGGCCATTCTTTCCGAAGGCTCCTGGCGGACGCCACTGGGAGATGCACCCATCGATTCTTCGCTGGCGCAGCGTTTTCGCGCGGCCTGCCCAGCCCTGCGCGAAGACACCGTGGCGCACAGCCAGGAACACTCGCTGGAAGTGCAGCTCCCCTTTCTGCAACAGCTTGATGCAGGATTTTCTTTTGTGCCCGTGGTGCTGGGAACCATTCG
>CAYOOS010000834.1:0-1889 GCA_964405585.1 uncultured Acidobacteriaceae bacterium
CTGAGGTAATCGCGGTGCTGCCCTTCGTATATCCCCCCGTTAACGAGAGCAAAGTTCCGATATCTCCACCCCATCCGCTGAAGAGGTTCCCTGTTGCTCCCATATAGAGAGTAGTGGTGCAGGCAGCCGGCGAACTCGTCGCCAACGTGTCGCCCCAGTAGCCACTCGATCCGCCGGGGTTGTCCCATGTGTCGGTGCTGTCCGCTCCGTTGAGCCACCGGCCTTGACAGCCGGGGCCGCCACCCGCCCCGCGTAGCACTTTCTGCGCGGCCAGCGTGACAGTCCCGTTCATGTAGTAGATCCCAGCTGGCAGAACGGCAGCATGACCGGCGGTGGTACTGTTGACGCACGCCTGAATCGCTGCCGTGTTGTCGGTGGTGACTTGCAGTCCTTCAGTCAAGCCGGTGCAGCTCGTCCCGGTTGGGTAGACCGGCAGCGTGCCACCGTTCCACACATCCGATCCTGCTGACCAGGGAATCTGGCGGCAGTTGGCCGGACAATTGCTGTTGTCGTTTGGAAGGCTGTAGTACTGGGTCTGCGCCACGACGTACTGCCTAGAGGGTCCTACGGACGTTAGGGCCAAGAAGACCACTAAAAGAATCTTTCGCATGTTCGAGCCTTAAGGACGCTGTCATTTCTGTTGAACGGCGCGGAAACCGTCCCTTTCCTAGGACTCTATCAATGCGTATGGTTACGTTCAACGTTGAGTTAAGTTAACATTGGCCTCCTCCAGTGGCGCCGCAAGACACCCGCGTGGATACCATAGCAACTCCTTAATTAATCTCATAAACCATTACAAATCAGCTATTTCCAGCCGCCCGCAAGTTCCCGACCCAGGGTATATCCCTGGCTGTCGGCGGCTCTCCCATCTATATTGAGGGTGAATGCCGGTAGCCGCCGGCCTGTTGGCGGGTCCGGATGCTCTTGATCGCCGCCCGGGCCCCGTTCGTTGCGCTCCGCGCCTTCCTCTGGCCATGCCCGTGTATCCCCGCTGGAGCGCCTATGCCGGCGACCAGCTACATCGTTGCGACACTAGGTAGCCTGAGCATGCCCACGGTTAGCGGCCTGAGTAGCTAAAATGCAACGACACCTCCGCCTTGGGAAGAAGCGTGTCACCGGAGCCAGTCCAGTTCGCCCCGACGAACCAATCGGCAGACCAGAAGCCTCGAGCCGCCTGCACTCAAATGGTCTGCATCGCTCAACACCGGAATCTCTTTTTTGGGGTCGGCATACTCAATGCAACGGTCGTTCTCACATATTGCTCGATAGAGAGATACGTAGGAAACATGCCAGGTTTTCTCGGCCATGTTTCGCATCTCCGCATCCATGACGGGGGAATAGCTCAAAAGATGCTCCTGGGCCAACTGCGGCATATTCCAAGCTATCGAGTACGCCAGAAGCCTGGGTAATGGAGCGTCGTACTCCGCAACCGGCCCAAAAACGACTGTCCTTAACCCATGCGCCTTGGCCCAAGCGACAATCTCGCCGACTCCGTCCATGCTCTTCGGATACCAGCGCGCTTCCAAGAGCAGCCCCTGGACCGAATGGGACAGCAGGTATTTCTCAGATAGGTAATCCATCATCTGCTTGCACAGGGCACTACCTTCAGGGTGAAGCGAAGGCCTGCAGCCCCACACGGCTGCGAGCACAAAATTCGTGTCCGGCAGCGATGCCCTCAGACCATTCCACAGTGACCCAGCATGGCTATCGCCGAGCACTAGGTAGGTCTCCTTTCCGTCAGGCGTCTTAATACAACTGTCATCGTCAAAGACCTTAGTCTGATTGCCGTCGGTAATCAAACAGTCGCCCAACACCCCGAGACTTGAGGCGCCAGGGGGCGCGAGGGAGGCAGTGAGTTTCAACGCGCGGTCCGGGAAGCGTCCCTGAAA
>CAYOOS010000835.1:0-1883 GCA_964405585.1 uncultured Acidobacteriaceae bacterium
CCGCGCAGCCGATGGGCATGCCCTTGCGAATTTTGAAATTCGCGATGGACTTCTTGGCCCGCGTGATCATGGCTTTCTGGCCCGTGATCTGTCCGAGCTCGACCGCGGCCGTGTCCAGCAGCTTGACGTTCTGGCTGGCTTCGCCGAGGCCGATGTTAACGGTAATCTTGGAGATCTTCGGCACGGCCATGATGTTCTTCCAGCCAAAACGCTTCATCAGCGCCGGCACCGTCTCCTTGCTGTACTTTTCATGCATTCGACTCTTCATTGCCTGGCGGAGTCTTTAGTTCTAAGTCATAAGTTCCAAGTAAAGCCAGCGAACTTAGGCTTACAACGGCGACTCAGTCCTTTCTCTCTGAAACTTACAACTGAATACTTACAACTGAAAACTTTTCTACTTATCCAGCGTGGCGCCGCAGCGCTTGCACGCGCGCACTTTGCTGCCGTCCGGAAGCGTCTGGTGCCCGATGCGCGCATGCTTGCCGCAACTGTTGCAGACGATCTGAACGTTGGAAGCGTGGATGGGTCCTTCCTTCTCCACGATTCCGCCCTTGATATTTTTCGACGGGTTGGGCCGCGTGTGGCGCTTGATGATGTTGGTATGCTCCACAATCAGCGTGTTTTTCCGTGGATTCACGGAAAGCACCCGCCCTTTTTTCCCGGCATCGCGCCCGCTCAGCACGTGGACGTTATCGCCCTTGCGGATGCTGATGGTGTAGCGCTCGATTCTTTCATGAGTACGTGCCATCGCTTACCAGACCTCCGGAGCCAGCGAAACGATCTTGGTGAACTTCTTATCGCGCAGCTCTCTTGCCACGGGACCAAATACGCGCGTGCCCACGGGCTCGCCCGTATCGTTGATGAGCACCGCGGCGTTGTCATCGAAACGGATGTACGTGCCGTCCTTGCGGCGCTGTTCCTTGCGCATGCGCACGATCACGCACTTCACCACTTTGCCTTCCTTGACCTGGCTTTCCGGTGTGGCTTCCTTTACCGACGCGGTGACAATGTCACCAAGCCCGGCCTTCAATCCCGCATCGCCGCCGAGGGGGAGAATGCACATAAGCTTCCGCGCTCCGGAATTGTCGGCCACCGTCAGCCAGGTTCGCATCATTATCATGGTTGCGCTCCCTGTCCTTTTACTTCGCCGACGACTTGTGCGTCAGCACTTCCTGCAAACGCCAACGCTTCAGGCGCGAAAGCGGCCGGGCGGACACGATACGTACGGTGTCGCCCTGCTTGGCTTCGCGCTTTTCGTCGTGCGCGTAGAACTTTTTCGAAATGCGCACCACGCGGCGGTACTTGGGGTGCTGCACCAGCCGCTGCACTTCGACCACAATCGTCTTTTCCATCTTCGCGCTGGTTACCTTGCCGACAAGTTCGGTTCTCTTGCCGCGCTCGGCCACCGGTGCGGTCTGCGTTTCCGTTGTCATTACGCCTTACCTGCCTTCGCCGGCTGTGCGCCGGCGGTCAATTCCTGGTTGCGCAGGAGTGTCTTAACCCGCGCCATATCCTTTTTCGCTTCACGAAGCCGCTTGAGCGCTTCCGCCTGACCCGTGCCCAGCTGAAACCTGAGCCGGAAAATCTGTTCGGCCAGATCCTTTTCGCGCGCCTGCAATTCTGTCGCGCCTTCTTCGCGGAACTTCTCGATGCGCCGCGGCATGGTTAGATACCTCCCGTGCGAGAGACGAATTTCGTGGGAATGGGCAGCTTGTGCGACGCCAGCCCCAGCGCCTGGCGCGCCGTCGCTTCGTCGATTCCCGCCATCTCAAACATGATGCGTCCGGGCTTCACCACCGCCACCCAGCGTTCCGGAGCGCCTTTGCCCTTGCCCATGCGGGTTTCCGCGGGCTTCTTGGTGAACGGCTTGTCCGGAAAAATCC
>CAYOOS010000836.1:0-1870 GCA_964405585.1 uncultured Acidobacteriaceae bacterium
AGAGAGCTTGCGGTGAGATAGAGAAAAGAGAAGAGGGACGGTAACACAGAGTTCACAGAGATCGGAACACAGAGGACACAGAGGTAAGAAAGAGAATAGGGATTCATCGCACAAACGATGCAAAACCGTACCTCACTCCGAAGACTCCGTTCGGAATGACGGCCTGGGGGATGGATGCAGACCAAAATGGCGGTTAGGGGTGGGGAACATTGGTGATGAGGGGCACTGCGTGTTTGGCTGATGGGGAGCATAATCTGGAGTTATGACGCACACATTGGAAGAACTCATACCGGATTACATACAGGGGTTGCCGGCTTATGTGCCGGGAAGGCCGGTGGAAGAAGTTGAGCAGGAACTGAAGATTCACGCGGTGAAGCTGGCTTCAAACGAGAACCCGCTGGGACCTTCGCCGAAAGCGATGGCGGCGGCGCGAGCGGCGCTGGGCGAGGCGAACTGGTATCCGGATGGGGGGAGCAAGCGTCTGCGCGAGGTGCTGGCGGAACGCTTTGGAGTGCGGCCGGAAGAAGTGTTTGTGGGGCTGGGGTCGAGCGAGATTATTGATTTGGCTTCGCGGGTGCTGCTGAGGCCGGGGCTGACGGGGATTACGAGCGAGGGAACGTTCGCGCTTTATCCGATTGCGATACGGGCTAGCGGCGGGAAGCTGGTGCAGACGCCGATGCGGAATTACACGTTTGACCTGGAGGCGATGGCGGCGGCGGTGACGCCGGAGACGCGGATCATCTATATCGCGAATCCGAACAATCCGACGGGGACGGCGTTTGGAGCGGCGGAATTCGACGAGTTTCTGAAGAAAGTGCCGGGGGATGTGCTGGTGGTGCTGGACGAGGCGTACACGGAGTACGCGAAACGGCGGGACTTGCCGAGGGCGATGGAGATTTTCAAGAAGTACAACAACCTATTGACTCTGAAAACATTTTCGAAGGTTTATGGATTGGCGGGATTGCGGATTGGGTACGGAATCGGGCACCCGACGCTGGTGGCGGAGATGAACAAGCTGCGGACGCCGTTTAACGTGACGAGCGTGGGGCAGGCGGCGGCTCTGGCGGCGCTGGATGATGCGGAACATGTGCGGCGGTCGGTAACGATGAATCACGCGGAACGGGCGCGACTGATGCAAGAGCTGGGGAAGAGCGGGTTGAAAGCCGTGGCTAGCGAGACGAACTTCCTGTTTGTGCCTGTGACGGGGATGGATGCGAAAGGTTTGTGCGACGAATTGTTGAAAGAGGGCGTGATCGTGCGGCCCATGGGGTGGATGGGATTTCCGGGCGCGATCCGGATTTCGGTGGGGAATGAGGAAGAGAATTCGCGGCTGCTGGCGGCAGTGGCGAAAGTGATGGCGCGGCGGAAGTCGGTTGTTGCGCCTGTGGCGTAGTTGGATCACTCATCGGGCTGGAGAGAGTGCTGAAGTTGAGGTCCTTCGGAGCGCAAACTGCGCGCTCCTCAGGATGACAAGTTATTTTGGTATTCGAGAGATAGACGAGACAAAATCAATTCGTAACCCGAGTTTCAGCTTGGGGCATCCAAGAAAACATGAAAATTCATTTGCCGGATGGGATGAAGAGCGCGGGGGATCCTCTTGCGGAGATTCTGCGCTCTGCGAAGACGATTGCGGTGGTGGGGCTGTCGGCGAATCCTGCGAGACCCAGCCATGAGGTGGCGGAATATCTGCAGCGCGTGGGGTACAGGATTATTCCGGTGAATCCGCGAGAGACGGAAGTGCTGGGGGAAAAGGCGTACGCGCGGCTGGAGGATGTGCCGGAGAAGGTGGACATCGTGGATATTTTCCGGCGGGCGGAAGAGGTGGGTCCGGTGGTGGAGAGCGCGATTGGGATTGGGGCGAAGGTGGTGT
>CAYOOS010000837.1:0-1860 GCA_964405585.1 uncultured Acidobacteriaceae bacterium
GAAGTTCAATTACACCCAGGTGGATGGAGTCATCGCCAAAGCCAGAGAGAACAATCTGCACATCGTTTTTCTCTGGTTCGCTAGTTGGAAGAATGGCACATCCAGTTTTGCGCCGTACTGGGTGAAGAAGGACTACACTCGCTTTCCGCGCATTCAGATCGACAGTGGCAGAACCGTTTCGATCTCGGGTCCCATCGAACTTCTCAGCCCATTTGGCGACGCTACGCGGGACGCGGACGCTTCTGCGTTTGGGGCATTGATGCGGCATATCAAGGATGTCGATGGCACGCAACACACTGTGGTGATGATGCAGGTAGAGAACGAAGTGGGCGTCCTGCGGGATTCGCGAGATCGAACTCCAGCGGCGAACCGCGCGTTTGCCGGGCCGGTGCCAGCGGCGCTGATGAATTACGTGCAATCGCACAAGGACACGCTCATTTCCGAGTTCCGGGCGATCTGGGCGGCGAATGGCTACAGGAAAACCGGAAGCTGGGAACAGGTTTTTGGTCCCGGCAAGCCGATTGATGTGAAGATCCCGATTCAGACGACGAGCCCGCCGATGAGCGCGTATGAACATGAAATCAGTTGGAAGGAACTGCACTGGCCTTCGGATGAGATATTCATGGCGTGGAACTATGCGCGTTACGTCGAGAAGGTGGTCCAGGCGGGAAAAGCAAGCTATGACATTCCCATGTTCGTGAACGGCTGGCTCCAGCAGCCGAATCATGCCTGGCCGGGGACGTATCCGAGCGGTGGTCCTCTGCCTCAGGTGCATGACGTCTGGCGGGCCGGAGCTCCGGACGTGGATATTCTCGCGCCGGATCTCTATCTGCCGTACTTCGACGAAGTTTGCGAAAGATTCAGCAGGAATGGGAACGCGCTTTTTATTCCAGAGACTGGCACCGTTGCGTCGAACGTAATCATGTCAGTCGGCAAATACAATGCTATCGGTTTTTCTCCGTTTGGCATCGACGGAGGAAGACCGATTCCCCCGGAACTCGCGGCAACCTACCAAATGCTCTCCCAGTTGGCGCCGATGATTCTTGTGCACCAGGGAAGTGACACCATGACTGCGGTGCGGATGATCCAAGGAGACCCACCAAAGCAGATCAAACTGGGCAATTACACCCTGACGTTTACATATACAGGCCGGATCAGGGGTCTTCCCCCGCAAGCCAAAGGAGAAGTGGCGTCCTTTGCTCCGAGGCAAGCGACTGGAACAGAACCGGCGGAGCCGCCGCTAGAAGCAGCCACAGTCGTGATTGCCACCGGTCCCGATGAGTTTTATTTCGCCGGAGGCGGCATGCGCGTCGACTTTACTGCGAATACTCCCGGGCCTTCCAATGTGGGACTCGGCGTTGTGCAGGAAGGCAGGTTCGTCGATGGAAAGTGGGAAGTTACCCGTTGGATCGAAGGCGATGACGATGCGCAGGGAGAGATCCTGCTGCTGCATCCGGCGACGATCTTGCGGGTTGTGCTTTACCGCTTTCCATAAGTTGCGCCCGCCCGAGAGCTGCTGTGGCAGGCGCCAACAAGACTCATCGGGGAGTGTGCGCTCTTTCAGGTGCCTGAAGCCGCTTTACTGGCGACTCAACTTCTCTTCGGACCCCGAAGCGCTGTTAATATCGCTCGTAACCTATTGACGCGCCGAGATCGGAATGAAACCATTGGGCCAAAGCGAGACAGCTCTGAATCGTGACGTAGGCGAGTTTCCCACGACCGGGTCAGTCGAGGAACATAGGACAAGGAAGTCGCAGCACGTTTCCCACTTCGGGGGAGTCTGCAAAATTTCACTTGTCCGAGTACCGCGTTAGGAGTTGAGGACAATGCAGCTAAGCTTGCGGTTCCTGCCTATTTTAA
>CAYOOS010000838.1:0-1859 GCA_964405585.1 uncultured Acidobacteriaceae bacterium
GACGGCAAGCCCCTGCTGTCTCGTTATCTGTTGAATACGCCTTTAAGCAAGGCAGCTTATTGGTTCAACCTGTAAATCACGCTGATCTGCGTTTCCACTTCCACGGCCTGCCCGTCCAATACCGTTGCCTTGTAATGCCATTCGCGAACCGCCGCGAGTGCTGACTCGTAGAACATCGGGTCGCCCGACACGACTTCCAGTGACTGGATCGTCCCGTCAGTGGCGATGATGGCGCGCAGTTCTACGCGGCCCTCACGGTGCAGCTGACGGGGAATTGCCGGATAGACGGGGTCCACGCGACGAGTCAGCATAGCTGGTTCGATATAGCCAATGCTGATGCGCTTTTTATGTTGAGGGGTCAACGGCGGCGGAGGTGGCGGAGTCCCGATGTCGGGCCCGTGCACGATCGGAGCACCCGGGACGTATGGGCCAACCGGAGCGCCCGGAATGTAAGGGGCATTGGAATCCTCGCCCGCTGAGGCTGGCTTTGCAGGATCAGTCATCACGATTGTTGGCGGAATATAAGTCGGAGCGGAGATCCCGTAGGTCTGTTGCCGGGGAGTCGGATGCCGCGGGCCTTTTGGCTGGTTGGGGTGCCCTCCGGAATACGAATACGGAACCGTAGGCGTAACTACCGTCAGTGGCAGTCTTTCTCCGCGGCTCAACATCGGATACAGCACCAGCGCAGCAAGCACAAGTATCTGCACAATGATGGATGTGAGGATGGCGCGGCGTCGCACCTTGCGTGCGTTCTTTTCTTCCTCCGCGCTGCCTTCCAGAAAACAGTTCCGCAGGGAAACCAGGCCTTCTTCGGCGACACTTCTTCGCTCGAATCTCATCACACACCTCCCTAAATTGGCCCGCGAGCCACGGGGAAGTTTTGCGGCACCAGCCTCCTGTGGTTGTCTACAGGAGGCCGGCACCGCGCTCGCAGGGATGTGAGGTGCGCGCGTCCTCTGTTGCATTGGACACCGCAGCCCGCGACAAGTTCCCGCTATCCGCCGCCCTGCTTCTCTTCGCGGGGTGCATCTACCGCAACGTGCCGAGCATCTAATCTGCTGGACGTGGATCTAAGGAGGTCATACCCAATGGAAAGGCGTATTCCAGAGGTTGTTGGCGTGCGCCGCACCGGCTGGGCGGCTCTGGACCGCGATCCGCAGTTGGACGTCATCGAATTCGTCTGTCCTCATTGCGGCGCGGATAGCCAGAAAAAGGCGCGGCGCGAGCGTACCGAGTATCGCTTCACGGATGGTTTCATGCAGGATCTACAGGGCGAAGGCGTGCAGTGCCAGCGTTGCCGGCAATCGTTGCGGGTTGTGCCGGTTGTCCTGCTGCACGATCAGGAAGAGGTCAAGCGCTTTGAAGCCATGCGCGCGGAGGAGTACGTACCGGCGCAATAATTCGTTCGCAAAAAATGAGGGCGTCCTGGTCATTCCAGGGCGCCCTTTTTGTTTTGTGTCTGCAACTACCTCAAAGCGCGGAGGCTCAACCGCTTCAAAGGAAAATGGTATTTGTTTCGGAACGGAAGAACTCAGTACGCCTGCAGGACGGGATCTGACGGAGGATTCAACTTCTCCAGGCAGTCGCGAACCGTTGTAAACGCTTCGTCCACCGTATCCGCATATCGCAACTGCTCGAACTCTCCCTGGTTGATCGTGCCCCAACGCACCATGGCCTTCAGATTCAATACGTCATTCCAATACTTGCGCCCGTAGATCAGGATCAAGGTGCTTTTGTGCATTTTCCCGGTCTGCAATAGCGTCATCATCTCCCACATCTCGTCCATGGTGCCGAAGCCGCCGGGAAAAACGATCAGCGCTTTGGCCGTCTGCGCGAACCACAGTTTGCGCATAAAGAAA
>CAYOOS010000839.1:0-1853 GCA_964405585.1 uncultured Acidobacteriaceae bacterium
GCAACATCCCCAGCCGCACATGCCACTTGAATTTGAAGTGAGAATCTACAAAAGCAACCCTAGAGAAACCCAGGCACAGAGAAGAGAAAGGCGAAGAGTCGGGGATTTTGTGGCGTTGGATCGTAAGAACCCACCCTTCGCGAAAGGCGCGAAGGGTGGGGCACCTGTGATCTTTCAACACGTTGTTCCCTTCCTAGAAGGGGTCTTGGAGATGCCTGCTGCATGGAAGCCCGCCGTATCCCTTCCCTAGGCAAAGACTTGCGGTAATCGAGCTGTTCCTAGCCAGGCTTTCTGTCCCCCTCTGGAGAGGAACAACGTCTTGACCATCTACAGGCACCCTCAAGTTTATTTGGCGTGTGGAGTTGGATGGAAAACCCTGGAGAAAAGCCGTAGGGCTCGAAGACTCTCCCTGCGCTACATGATTATTTAGGCGCTGATTACTCTACTTGGGCTACGTCGAAATCGCGGACGTCTACGAAATGGCCGGCTAGGGCTGCGGCGGCGGCCATTACTGGGCTGACTAAGTGAGTGCGGGAGTCTTTGCCCTGGCGGCCTTCGAAGTTGCGGTTGGAGGTGCTGGCGCTGCGTTCGTGCGGGGGGAGGACGTCGGCGTTCATGCCGATGCACATGCTGCAGCCCGCATCGCGCCACTCGAAACCGGCGTCGGTGAAAACTTTATCGAGGCCTTCTTTTTCGGCTTGGGCTTTGATGCCGCGGGAGCCGGGAACGATCAGAGCTTGCTTGATGGTTTTGGCTACGTGCTTTCCGGCGACTAAATGGGCTGCGGCGCGGAGATCGTCGATGCGGGAATTGGTGCAGGAGCCGATGAAGACGCGGTCGACGGGGATGTCCACGATGGGAGTGCCGGGCTTTAGGCCCATGTATTTGAGGGCGCTTTCGGTGGCTTTTTGATCGTTGAGGTCGCGGAAATCGTGAGGGTCGGGGACGCGGCTGGTGACGCTCGTGACCATGCCGGGATTGGTGCCCCAAGTGACTTGGGGAGCGAGTTGATCGGCGTGGAGTTCTACGGTGGTGTCGAACTTTGCGCCGTCGTCGGATTTGAGTTGCTTCCAGCGATCTACCGCGGCTTGAAAATCTTTGCCGCGAGGGACGAAGGGGCGGCCTTCCATATAGGCGAAGGTGGTTTCATCGGGGGCGATCATGCCGGCACGGGCGCCGCCTTCGATGGTCATGTTGCAGACGGTCATGCGGCCTTCCATGGAGAGGGCGCGGATGGCTTCGCCACCGAATTCGGCGACCTGGGCGTTGCCGCCACTGATACCGATTTTACCGATGATGGCGAGAATGATGTCTTTGGCGGTGACTCCCTTGGGGCGTTTTCCGTGGACGAGGATGTGAAGCGTTTTGGACTTGGACTGCACTAAACATTGCGTGGCGAGAACGTGCTCGACTTCGCTGGTGCCGATACCGAAGGCTAGAGTGCCAAAGGCGCCGTGCGTGGAGGTGTGGGAATCGCCGCAGACGATGGTTTGGCCGGGCTGGGTGATGCCGAGCTCGGGGCCGATGATGTGGACGATGCCTTGATGCTTGCTGTTCATGTCGAAGAGACGGACGCCGAATTCGCGGCAGTTGCGCTCGAGGGCTTCGAATTGGAGCTTGGCGTCGTTGTCGAGGATGGCGAGGGTGCGATCGGTGGTGGAAACGGAATGGTCCATTACGGCGAAGGTGAGGTCGGGGCGGCGGACTTTGCGGCCTTCAGAGCGGAGGCCGGCGAAGGCTTGGGGAGAGGTGCCTTCGTGGACTAGATGGCGATCGATATAGATGAGGGAGGGATGGTTGGGGTCTTCGTGGACTACGTGGGATTGCCAGATTTTTTCGTAGAGAGTTGTGGG